>DATGXW010000305.1:0-20703 GCA_035298585.1 Phycisphaerales bacterium | reverse complement strand
ACTCTTTCCCTATGCGCCATCCACTGCTTTGCCTCTTGACCGCCGCCGGCCTGCTCACCACGATCGGACCCGCCGCCTGTGCACACGCGGGTTCGAATGCGCCCGCCCCCGCCCCCATCCCCGCACCCATCAGGGCCGGGGAATCATCGGCGGATGCCGACGGCGAGATGCAGTCACTCATCGCCCGGTTCGCCGCCGACGAGTCGGACATCAACGGCTTCTACAGCATCACCTGGTCTGAGACCCGCCTGAACCGGCTGGAAACGCTCTATAAAGCACAGCAGGCCCGCCTGTCAGAAGTGAACTTTGACGGGCTCGACCAGGACGGCAAGGTGGATTACCTCCTCCAGCGCAATAAGCTGCGGAACAACCTCGCGTACAACGCCCTGAGCAAGCGCCGCATGCAGGAGATGGCCGAAGTCCTTCCCTTCCGCGGCGGGGTGTGCGAGCTCGAAGAACGCCGGTGGAAGATGGAGCGGGTGGACGCCCGCGCCGCGGCGGAATCGCTCGCGAAGATCCCTGAGATGATCAAGTCGCTCCGGGCCTCGATCGAGAAGGGGCAGAAGGATGGAGCGGGCGAGGGCGCGATCAAGGTCTCGGGCGTGGTGGCGCAGCGTGCTTCGAGCGCTGCCCGGACGCTGCGATCGACCATGCGCGCGTGGTACGACTATTACGCGCAGTTCGAACCCGGCTTTTCCTGGTGGGTTGAGAAGCCCTTCCAGGATGCCGACCGCGCGATCGAGGAGTACGCCGCCTTCCTCCGCCGCGACATCGCTGGCCTCAAGGGTGAGGATTCCGACCCCTTGATCGGCGATCCCATCGGACGCGAGACGCTTGTCGAGGATCTCAGGAACGAATTCATCCCCTATTCGCCGGAAGAGCTCATCGAGATCGCCAAGACGCAGTTCGCGTGGTGCGAGAACGAGATGAAGAAGGCCGCGGCCGAGATGGGGATGGGCGACGACTGGAAGAAGGCGCTCGAGAAGGTCAAGAACAGTTATGTCGAGCCCGGGGAACAGACGCATTACTGCACATCGGTTGTCAGGGAGCAGATCGAGTGGCTGCAGAGCCGCGACCTCCTGACTCTTCCCGATCTCACCACCGAGCTCTGGCGTCTTGAGATGATCACGCCCGACCGGCAGAAGTTCTGGCCCTTCCAGTACTACGGGGGTCTGCACATCGGCGTTGGATACGCCTCCGACCAGCAGTCGCTCTCGGACCGCCTGCAGGTGATGCGGGGGAACAACAAGCACTTCACTCGCCTGGTGGTTCCGCACGAGCTCATCCCCGGCCACCACCTGCAGGGGTACATGGCAGAGCGTTTCAAGCCATACCGCCGCGGGTTCTCGACTCCGTTCTTTGTCGAGGGCTGGTGCCTCTACTGGGAGTTCAAGCACTGGGACATGGGGTGGGCACGCGGGCCCGAGGACAGGATCGGCATGCTCTTTTGGCGCATGCACCGTGCGGCCCGCATCATCGTGAGCCTGCAGTTCCACCTGGGAACGATGAGCCCCGAGGAGATGGTCACCTTCCTTGTCGATCGCGTCGGTCATGAGAAGAACAACGCGATGAGCGAGGTTCGCCGGTACATCGGCGGCGACTACGCCCCGCTGTACCAGGTCGGGTACATGATGGGCGGGTTGCAGATCCGGGCGATGCACACCGAGGCCGTCGAGAGCGGCACGATGAAGGAGAAGGAATTCAACGACGCGGTGCTGACGCAGGGCTCGATCCCGGTCGAACTCGTCCGCGCTGCGCTCTTGAAGACCCCGCTCTCGCGCGACGCCGAGGCATCGTGGAAGTTCGCCGACACATTGCCCGGCAAGTGATCGGACCCGCACGGCCCCAAGGAACTCATCCACCCATGCCATTTCGTGATGGAAAGCGCCCAGGGCGCGATGGACGATCCGGCGGCGGAGCCGATCGCGGGCGCGGCGACAGAACCCGCCCGCATTCGCGACCAGGACCCGCTCGCGCTGTTCATCGCACTTCGGACAACGCTTCCCGCGGTGATGCCGACGGGCGTCCCGCCGGGCACAGCGCTCGTGCGCCCGGGGATCCCGCCGCATTTCCGCGGCTGCTGGAGACGGCGATCGCGCAGCGCGCCAAACTTCTGAGTTCTGGCGTGACCGATGCCTTGCGACTCTTCGGCGGCGAGGCCGACGGCTTCGATGGGCTCTACGTGGACCGTTACGGCCCCGTGTGCACATTGATCACCTACGAGGGTCGCGTCCCCGAGACTTTCGACATCGCCTCCGCCGGCAACACCGTGCTCGAGAAGACCCGCTCGCTGGGCGTGCGTTCGGTCTACCACAAGCCCTTCGCCAAGGACCGATCCAGGCTCGGCGGACAAGGGCCCGACGTCCTGACAAGCGCTGCGCCCTGTGCCGGAGAACAAGCGCCCGAGCAGCTGCTGATCACCGAGCACGGCATCACGCTCGAGATCCGCCCTTACGATGGCTTCTCGACGGGCGTGTTCCTCGACCAGCGGGAGAACCGCCGCTTTCTCGCCGCTTGGACCTCAGGAAAGAAGGCTGCCCGCCGCCCCGGCTGGGCAACCGAGGACCAGGGAGGCGTGGGGCGCGATGCGCTGCGCGTGCTGAACATGTTCGCGTACACGTGCGCCTTCTCGGTCGCGTGTGCACGCGCGGGGTGTCACACCACCAGCGTCGACGTTTCGGGGAAGTACCTTGAATGGGGCAAGCGGAACTTCATGCACTCGGGCCTGAACCCCGACGAGCACCGGTTCGCCCGCATGGACGCGTTCGAGTTCCTCGCGTACGCCAAGCGCAAGGCGATGTCGTTCGAACTCATCATCCTCGACCCGCCCAGCTTCGCGACCGCCAACAAGCGCAAGAAGATCCCCGCGTGGAGTTCGACCGATCATTACGGACCCCTGATCCGGGAAGCGATCGCCGTGCTCGCGCCGGGGGGCGCCATTTTCGCCTCGACAAACACCCGAGAGCTTGCCCTGCCCGGCCGTCTTGACCGGCTGATCGAGCAGGCTTCGGGGTATCGCGCGATCTTCCAGGAACTCCCCCCACCGCCGCAGGACTTTGCACGCGAGCGCGACCGCTTCGCGGCACGGCTTTTCACGCTGCGCTGACCGACGAATCGTCCGACGGAGACCGGGCTTGATCCCGACCGATGCCACACTCAACTGCGTCGCCTGCGGATACTCCCTCGCCGGGCTCGATGAAGTCAGCACGTGCCCCGAGTGCGGCACGCCGGTCGAGCACTCGCTCCATCATCGCCGGTTGCTCCGATTTGACGATTATCAGTGGCTCACGACGGTCGTTCATTCCGCGTGCTGGCTCTTCCGCGGCGTGTTCGCTCTTCTCTGGATGCCGATCGCCCTGGCGGTGGTGGTTGCGATCGTGAACGCCACGCGAAAGCTCTTCCTGCCCAAGGCCAGCTTCGATCCGAGCAGGTTGATTGAGTTAATGACCCTGCTCCTCGCGCTGGCGTGTGCACTCGTCTGCGCGATCTCCTGCATGCAGCTCTCGCGTGGCAACACCGGGCTCATCAAGCCATCCTCGCTCAGCCGTCATGCAGTGCATTTCGGCATCATTCTTGCAACCGCCGGGCTTGGCGTGTACTTCTTCCCGGGCCTCCCCCCCGCTTGGGACGTCAACCTCATCGCGCGCCTCGCGGTTTCATTCGGCTACTGGTCCGCATACTTCGGTGTCCTGGCCATCTTTCAGCACCTCGAGCGTCGGACGACCTCGTGGGAAGCATCCCTTGAGCGTTGGTACAGACGGCATCGCATCCTCAACATCGTCCTCATGCTCGCGTGCACACTCGGCCCGATCGGCACGATCATCAACATGCTGACCGGGGACCTTGCGGCTGCGTGGAGCCTCGCGGGTGCGCTGGTCACGATCTACTTCTCGATTCTCCCGACCGGCGTGGCCCTCAGCCGGATCTGCGATGCACTGCGCTTTGAACACGCCGCGGCCCGCGGCCTCCGCCGAGGAAACCCAAAGCCCTCCGAGCCTCCGGGCGATGGTTGATCGCGGGCCGCCGCGTGCACATCAGCTTGCTGAACGCTTTTCAAAGAGGTAGTGCGAGACCATCCACTCGCGCCCATTGCGGTAGTTCCAGAGCTCTGCACATGCGATGAAGAACGTCCGCCACCGGGCCATCCACCTCGTGACGTGTGCATCCCCATACGTTCTAGCCAGAATCGGACGTGCGTGCCCGGCCTTCTGGTCAAGATTCGAAAGCCACGCCTCGGCCGTCCTTGCGTAGTGCCGTCCATCCACGCGCCAATGCTCCAGGAGCCGCAGATGATCCTGGAAGTACAGCAGCAGGTGGTCCGAGGGCATGATCCCACCCGTAAAGAAGTACTTGCCCATCCAGTCGTCCTCACCCGTCGTCTCGAACGGGTACGCCGCTTCACGGTGCGTGAAGATGTGCACGAACACCTTTCCCCCGGGCCGCAACCATGAAGCAATGCGCTGCAGCAGCGTCTGGTAGTTCCGCATGTGCTCAAGCATCTCGACCGAGATGATCCGGTCGAACGCCTGGTTGCACTCAAACTCTCGCATGTCCCGCGTGAGGATCCTCAGATTCTTCAGCCCAAGCGCCGCCGCACGCCCCTCGATGTACGCACGCTGCGTCGACGAGTTGGATACCCCAACGATCTCTGACGCCGGGTACTTCGCCGCAAGCCACAGCGAGAGGGAGCCCCACCCGCACCCAAGTTCCAGGATCGTCTGTCCATCCACAAGCTGCGCACGCTGTGCGTACAGCTCTAGCATCGCCTCTTCCGCCGCGTCAAGCGTGTTCACGCCCGCGGGCCAGTACCCCGAGCTGTACTTGAGCCGCCTGCCCAGGCAGAGTTCAAAGAACTCCGTCGGCACTTCGTAGTGCTGCTCGTTGGCCTCCTTGGTGTTGATCGCGACCGGGCTCTCCCGCAGCGACGCGATCAGGCTCCGAAACCTCGCGTCCATCGACTCGACGTCAGCGCTGTACTCCTCCGCAAGCCGACGCGCCAGCAGCCGGCGGACGCCAAAGCGGATCAGCGGCGTCGGGAGCAGGCCCCGTTCGAGCAGTCCGATGCCAATCGACGTCACGCTCATGGTACTTCCTTGCAATCCGGGCCCCGCGACTCGCCGCCGCCGATCTCTGCACATGCCTTAAGTAGCAGGCTCATCCTTGGGAAACCAGGGAAAGAACGCGCTGGTGGTGGCCTGGTACCGTCGGTAATCATCGCCGCGCGAGCGGAGCGCCCGTTCCTCGGTCGGCGGGATCCCCGTCACGAACAGGATCAGGTACAGCATGAGCGCGGGCGCAAAGACCGCAGTCCATCCCCACGGCGCCCCCAACGCGAGCAGTGCGTAGGCGCACCACATCAGCCACTCGCAGAAGTAGTTGGGATGACGCGAGTATCTCCACAGGCCCGCGCGGCACGTCCTGCCCTTGTTGGCGGGATTCCGCTTCCACGCCGCGAGCTGACGATCGGCCAGCGTCTCGCCGCTGAAGGCGATGATCCACAGCACCGCCGCGGCGTACTCAATCCACGAAGCGTGCGCGGGAGCTGACGCCGCAAACAGAAACGGGATCGAGAGCGCGGCCGCCAGGATGCCCTGTGCCTGGAAGAAGATGAAGAAGTTGCGAGCGGCGTGCCTTCCCCACCGCCGACGAAGCTCCTGATAGCGGCCATCCTCCTCACGAGCCTTGAGAACACGGTCGACCAGGAGGTGCAGCGCAAGCCTGAATCCCCAGAGCCCGCCCAGCAATCCGACCGTCGCCCGGCGCACGGCATCTCCATCCGCCGCCAGCGCATCCCACACCGCCAGCATCCCCAGCAGCGCAGACCAGGCCACATCGATGCTGCTCGCATCTCGCTTCCGCGTTGCATGCACCCAGAGCAGGCCGACGAGCAGCATGCAGATGACCGTCTGGATACCGAGCAAACCCCAGAATGAAGACCAATTCATAGTCGCCTCTTGATCGCACACGTCCTTTGATGCACGCAGGTTCGCCGCGGTGCGTCCGGCAGAGCCACTCACGCGAAAACAAACTGTTGGCAGAGCACCGCGACCCGCCGCTGGAGATCACCTTTCATGAAAACCGCTGTCGCCGTCTACGCCGGCATGTGCATCGTTCTTTCCCTCCTCCTCACGGTCCTGATCGTCTGGGCTTCCCTGGAAAAGAGCGTCATCGAGATCTTCCGCGTCCTGTGGGCTGAACGCTGGGGCATCGTGACGCTGCTTGATCTGTACGGAGGATTCCTCGTCACCGGCACATGGATCTGCATCCTCGAGCGGCGTGCCCTGCGCGCTGTGCCGTGGCTGGTGGGCATCTTCTTCCTGGGCAACCTGGCGACGCTGATCTACATCGTTGTCCGTGCACGCAAGTCATCATCGCTCCGCGAGCTCTTCACGGGCCAGGCCCGCCCGGCGTAATGGCTCGTGCCCGCGGATTCGCCCGGTTCCAGAACCGATCCGCACACCATGTGCACATCGGCGCCATCACCGCCCATTCCCCCGCGAGGGTTGCCAGCGACTTCCAACCCATCGGCAGCGAAACGGCGCCCAGCCGCTGACCGGCCAGGTACGCGAGCGGTCCACCGACAGCGCCGAACAGAATGCCAAGCACCACGCGTCCCTTGAGCCAGCTCATGGAAGCGTTGAGCAGTGTGGAATAGGCACACCAGAGTGATGCAAACCAAGCGGCCGTCCGAAGCCCGTCAAAGGCTTCATGCTGCATCGCCACAACCCCCGAGGCGACGAGCACCGCGTCGATGCTGCACCCCGCGGCAGTAACGACGATGGCAAGCAGCACTTCCGCCCGCGGCCGCTGGCTCATCCAGACGGCGATCAACAGCGCTGACGCCGCGCACGCGGGCGCTGCCCACCACCACCCCCGCGCAGCGCTGAGCACGATCGCCCCCCACGCGACCTGAAAGATGACGAAATTCAGCAGCTTTCCCGCCAAGCCCGAGCTCCTTTGCCGCTCAGACGCTCAATGTCCCCGGCCGTGCACGCGACCTTGCCATCACGATCTGTGCATCGCCGATGTGCCGTTCCGCAAAGGCTCCCTCGCAGTAGCAGAAGTAGTAGTCCCACATGCGGATGAACGCATCGTCAAAGCCCAGCGCCCGGACCGCGTCGAGTCTCGCCATGAACGACTCTCGCCAGCATGCGAGGGTCCTGACGTAATGGTGGCCGATGTCCTCGATGTGCACAACACGCAGGTCCGTGCCCGCCGCCATCGCCCCCTGGATCGCTCCCAGTGAAGGGATGAAGCTGCCCGGGAAGATGTACTTCTGGATGAAATCAACCTGCCGCAGCGCTGCGTGATAATCCCGGTCCTGCATCGTGATCGCCTGGATCGCCATCACGCCCTCGGGCTTGAGGAGCGAAGCACACTTGGCAAGGTACGCCGGCAGGTACTGATGCCCCACCGCCTCGATCATCTCGATCGAAACAAGCTTGTCGTAGCTTCCCTCAAGATCGCGGTAGTCCTTCTCGAGCACTGTGATCCTGTCCGCAAGTCCACGCGACGCGATCCGGTCCCGCGCAAACCTCGCCTGCTCGCGAGAGATGGTCGTCGTCGTGACCCTGCATCCGTACCTGCTCGCCGCGTGGATCGCCAGGCCGCCCCAACCCGTCCCGATCTCGACGAGGTGGTCCTCGGGCGAGAGTGCCAGCTTGCGGCACAGTCGGTCGAGCTTGGCGAACGAGGCCTCCTCAAGGGACATCCCAGGGCGCTCGAAGAACGCACACGAGTACATCATGGTGGGATCGAGAAAGAGCGAGAAGAAGTCGTTGCCCAGGTCGTAGTGCGCGGCGATGTTCTTCCGGGACCCTTCGCGCGTGTTTCGGCTGAGCCAGTGCAGGAACCGGTTCACCGGCGAGAGAACCCTTGAAATTCCACCGTCGAGCGTTCGAAGCGTCTCGCGGTCGAGTGCGAAGACTCGGATCAGGTCCGTCAACCGGTCGCAGGTCCACCAGCCCTCGATGTACGCCTCCGCAGTGCCCACCGTTCCGCCGAGCGTGCACGCCCTGTAAAAGCGGCCATCACGCACACCGATCTCGGCCCTGAGCGCGGCGTCCTGCGGTCCGAACGTCGTGACCGTTCCACCGGGTTCGTGCATGATGATCCGACCCGATCGGATCAGCTCCAGCCGCTGGATGAGAGCCTTGCGAAGAACGCGATCGGTCAGCCCGACGCGAGCGCCCTGCACCGACTCCACCGATTCCTTCATCATCGTCGCCGCACGTTCCACCGCTCGCTCCTTTCCGGCCCGGGGCTCGCGCCCGCTCCTGCTTCATCGCTTCTCGCCCGCGTCCTGCCAGGCTCTTGAGGGTGCTTCCGAGAGACCGTGCACACCACCGCCGGCGTTCTTCACGTACGTCGGGACACCCTTCATCTTCAGCAGCAGCGCGTTCCAGTAGATCCTGGCGATCACGCCCGCCGTCAGGCACGGGTAGCGCACGAGCACACGAGCCAGCGCCGGCCCGCTGATCTCGCGCCGCCGCATCGACAGCGTCGCGTCAAAGAGCCTTGCCTCGCCGCCCTGTGCCGTTGCCTCCAGGTTCTCCATGTGCACCACCAGCGTCCGCGCCGGGTTTGTCAGCCGCCACCGGTACGACTGCTTCATCGCCATGAAGGGCGAGACGTAAAAGCCCTTCTCGAACGCGAACTCGTGTGCACCCGAAAGACCCTTCGGCCCCGCGTCCAGGACGTACCGATGACGCTCCTTCCACGGCGTGTTGGTGATCTCGGCAACGACGTATCGCGCCGGGCCCTCGGCCGACTCGTGGCAGTAGTAAAAGCTGACGGGGTTAAAGACATAGCCGAAATACCGCATGTGCGTCAGCAGCCGGATCGGGCCCGCCGGTCGCACACCGTGCACGCGCTCGACCTCATCCAGCACGCACGCCGCCAGCGGGCGGGAAGCGTCTCCCAGGTACTCCGCGCGATCAAACCTCGCCACCGCGGGCCGCGACGCCGACCATAGCCACCGCCCGCGGAACACTTCATCAACTTCCGCGAGGTCGAGGTACATCATGAACAGCGGCATCTCCAGGGCATGGGCCACCGGCGCGCGCCGCCGGTGCCGCACAACACCCTCGTAGATGGCGCTCGCAAGCGTCATCACGCACCCGCCTTGAGCAGGTCGCGGCACGCCGCGATCGCGCTCTTCACGCCGTCTTCGTGAAAACCGTTCCCCCAGTACGCTCCGGCGTAGTGTGTCCCGCGCGCCCCGTTGATCTCCCCATGACGCGCCTGTGCACGCACCGCGCCCTGAGAGAAGACCGGGTGGTGGTAGACCATCTTCTGGATGATCTTCCCGGGATCCACCGCATCGGCGCGGTTGAGCGTCACAAGATACGTCTCGGCGGTCTTCAGCCCCTGCAGGATGTTCATGTTGTACGTCACCGCCACCGGCGCTTCATCACCCGCACAGATGTGGTAGTTCCACGCCGCCCACGCCAGCCTTCGGCGCGGCATCAGCCTCGTATCCGTGTGCAGCACCGTCTCGTTGGCCTGGTAGCGGATCGCGCCCAGGATCTCCCGCTCCTGCATGCTTGCATCTCCAAGAACCCCGAGCGCCTCATCGCTGTGACACGCCAGGATCACCCTGTCAAACCGCTCCACGCCGTCTCGCGTCCACACAAGCACGTGATCCTCACGCCGTTCCACGCGCGTCACCGCCGCGTTCGAGCGCACGCGAGATCCCAGGACATCCAGCATCCTGCGCACATACTCGTACGATCCGCCCGCCACGGTCTTCCAGACCGGCCTGTCATTGACCGTCAGCATGCCGTGGTTCTTGAAGAACCGGACGAAGAACTCAACCGGGAAACCCATGATGACATCCCGCGGTGCGGACCAGATCGCCGCCGCCATGGGCAGGATGTAATGCTCCCGGAATCGCCGGCCGTACCTGCCGCGTTCAAGAAACTCGCCAAGCGTTCGGGCATGACCCGCACCGATCACCGCGGGCGCCTCTTTGCCGAAGCGCAGGATGTCGGAGATCATGCCGTAAAAGCCGGGATTCAGGAGATTGCGCCGCTGGGCAAAGAGCGAGTTGATCGTCGTGCCGTTGTACTCAAGTCCGGACTTTTCACACCGGACGCTGAAACTCATCGAGGAGTCCCGGGCGCTCGCGCCGAGCTCCTCCAGCAGCCTGATGAAGTTAGGGTAGGTCCGGTCGTTGAACACGATGAAGCCGGTGTCGACCGCGACCGTCTCGCCGTCGCGGCGCTGCACACGGACCGTGTTGGTATGACCACCGACGCGGCCTTGCGATTCAAACACGGCGACGTCGTGGAGGCGGTGCAGGTACCACGCACACGCCAGGCCGGAGATTCCCGCCCCCACGATCGCGATCCGCACGGGTCAGGCCTCCGAAGAATGCTCGCGCGCGCTCAAGCGGTCCGGGTCGACGCCGCCCGGCCCGCGTTGACCCGCTCCGGCCTGCCGATAGACCCGTGCAGGCACCTTCCGCAGGTCCCACACGATCCCGAGCTTGGAGAGCACCCAGAGCCCGTAGAAGGTGATGTCGATTTCCCACCAGTAGAAGCCCTGCCGCACCGAGCCGGGGTTGAAATGATGGTTGTTGTGCCAGCCCTCACCCATGGTGACCAGCGCAAGCCAGAGGTTGTTGCGGCTGTCATCGGACGTTGCGAATCTCCGCGTTCCCCACATGTGCGACAAGCTGTTGATCGTGTACGTCGCGTGGTACAGCACGACGGTCGAGATGAAAAAGCCCCACACCACCATCTGCCACCCGCTCGTTCCAAGACCCGGCGCCCACGCTTCAAGGCCCTTCCCGGCAAGGTAAAGCAGGATCGCAAGCCCGATCGGCGCCGCGATGTCGAAGCGGTCGAGCCACCGAAGCTCGGGGTACCTCGCAAGATCCGGCACCGCCTTCAGGTTGGTCACGAAAGCACGCCGCGACATGAACCACCCCATGTGGCTCCAAAGCACACCATGCGTGTGCGGCGAATGGATGTCATCCTCCGTGTCGGACGTCCGGTGATGCTCGCGGTGATGCCCGGCCCACCACAAAGGACCCCGCTGCGCGGCGGAGTTGCCCACGAGCGCGAAGACAAACTGCACCGGCCGGGAAGTCTTGAACGTCCGGTGCGAAAAGTACCGGTGGTAGAACCCCGTGATCGCAAACATCCGCACCACGTACAGCGCCGCCGCGACGGACACCGCCGTCCAGCTCCAGCCGACCCAGATCACCCCAGCACACGCCATGTGCATCCCGATGAACGGGATCAGCCTCGGCCACTCGGGCCCTTCGCCAATGGATTCTTCGCCGGGCTCGCCCTCCCGGGGCGAGGATGCATCAAACCACCCCCCAAGCACCCCGAACATGCGTCGCAGGATGCCCTCACCCGCCCTGGCACTCGCGTCTGGAAGAGGATCTGGGTGGGGGGCCGTGTGGGGTTCCGTGTGGGGGGCCGTGTGGGGGACCGGCGGAAGAGATCCTGGATCATCCAGACCGTGTTGCATGAGATGCAGCGCCATGGGCGAGGGCTTGATCAGTTCACAGCAAGATGCGCGACGTCAGCAGTCACCGCAAAGCTCTCCCGCCGCGCGGGCACGTGCCGCCACCGGAAGGCTGACAGCATTTCGGCAAAGACCCGCCGTTGGATTCCAGCTATTCATGAACTTGAAGGCCCTTACGAAATCCTTTCGCGCGGCATGCGAGCGACCATGATCCGGGCACCCCATGACCAGCGACAGCGCGCTGGCGACGCCGCCTACTTGGCCGTCGCCGTCGGCAGGCCCAGCGCTTCATCCGCCAGGGTGGCCGCGATCGAGACCACGCCCCGCACCGAGCGGACATACCGATCCTGGTCGAGGGTCTCGATCGTGTCCCGCGGCGTGTGATAATTGGGATTGCGGAAGTTGGCCGTGTCGGTCAGCATGACCGAGGGCACGTTCATCGCCAGGAAGGGCGCGTGATCGGAGCGGAGGATGTCGGGGATCGGCGCGGGGAAGAAGTCAAACCTGGTGATCAGGACGCCATCAGACCCCGCTTCAAACGCCGCCGCGAGCTTCCCGCTGAACTCGCGGTGAACTCCCACGGTCACCGACGCCAGCGTGTCACCCCGCTTGGGTGGATCAAAGACTCCCGGGATCGCCTTGACGGGGGACTTCTGGCACCCGTCGGTGACGCAGAAGTACCCCAGCATCTCCAGGCTCACCATCCCGACGATCCGTTCCGAGCCCGGGTTTGCGGCAAAATCCGAGGCATGGTGTCTCGAACCGATCAGCCCCGACTCTTCAAGATTGAAGAAGGCCAGCCGGACCGTCCGCTTCATCGGGTGGTCCTTCAGCACGCGGGCGAGTTCCATCAGTGCTGCGGTGCCCGTCCCGTTGTCATCCGCGCCCGGCGATTTGGGAACCGCGTCAAAGTGCGCCCCGATCAGCAGCACCTCATCGGGAAGCTCGGTCCCCTTGATGTCGACGATGATGTTGTTCCAGAACTTGGGGGCCGGTTCATCGCTCCCGGCGGGCGTCGGCGACGCCGCGGGGTCCGCACCACCGGACTTCTCCTTGGACGCATCGCCGGGAGCGGGCGCCGCGCCCTCTTTATTCTTCCCCAGACGCTGAACGGGCGAAACCCACGGAATCTCCTGAATTCGCGGCTCGTACCCCATCGCCTTGAGCCGTTCGACGATCAGCTCCTCGGTCTTGCGCAGCCCATCGCGTGCCGCATCATCACCGATCGCGGCCCGGCTGGTCGGAAGTGCACGAAGCACCTCCATCACCTTCTCGGCCGAGACATCCTCCACCGGACCAGCAGACGCCACGGACGCCCCAAGGCCCATCGCGGCGACGAAGATCATGCGTCGAATCATGGATACAGGATAGAAAAAGGCCGCGCTCCGTGCACGGCCCTTCACATCGATTCAAACCGCTCCGACGCCGCTCAGCACCCCGCCTCAAAGGCCGAAACGAACGCCCCGAAGTCGTCGATGTCCGAGAAGCCCGACCCGTCAAAGTCTGAGTCGCAGTACGTCACATCCATCCGCACCCAGATGTTCGCCACGTTGGGCGTCCCGCCGAACCCATAGAAGCAGTTCCCGGGCACAAAGAGCTGATCGAACGATTCACCCACCGCCGCCTTCCCCTCGGTGCCCGACGCGGTGCCGTCACCCGCCAGGATCATCAGGCCGTTCGCGTCCTCCACCGGCACTCCCGCGGACCCCGGGAGGGAGATGATCTGCTCGTAGACCACCGCGTTGTCCTCGAACACGATGCCGTACTGCCACAGGTCCGTGACCGTGAAACTGGTCGCGCACGTCGCGGGGTCGCAGGGCGGGAGGAAGACACTCTCAAGATAGAAGCCGCCCAGCAGCGTCCTGACCCCGCAGTCGGCCCCACCCGTCCACGAGACAAGGTCGTCGTACCACATGTGATAGACATCGACCGTCGCGCCGCTCGGAAGGCGATTCAGGTGGCTCAGCGCAAACTCGATGCGCTCAAGATACTGAAAGCGCGGCCCGTACTCTGAAGCGCCGGCCCGCGGCATCTCAAGAATGAGCCAGTCCCCCGCCGCCGAAACCGTCGCCGCAAAGACGTAGTCGGCCGGTGCCCCCGTCTGGTAATGCACGATGTGCGTGCTGTCATACACCGGCACCACATCCGAGGTCCGCCCTTGCCAGCCCCCGGCCGAATAGACCCCGCCCGCGGAGACTTCCAGCGGCCCCAAGAGCCGCGCCCGGCCTCCCGAATCGGCGTCCACGCCTCCCGCCGTCTGACCCTGCACCGCGGTTGAAAACAGGCCCGTCATGGCCATCGCCAACGCCGCCGACCTCTGTGTTCTCATGGCTCGCGCTACTCCTCGGTGTGATGCACGCCGCACCACAGGCTTTCCATGCCCTCGCCGCCCGAGTGTACCGCGCATGTGCAGCACGCCCGCCAATCACGGGGTTATGCACATTCCGCGCGAACACCCGGCGGCGGCGCGCTATCCATGTGCACGCATTGCCGAACGCTTCCACGCCGGTCCCGGCTTGACGTGGCCCGGCTTCTTACTTGGAACCAAGGCGATCCATCGCGATCATCGCAGCGCCGAAGACGCCCGCGTGGTCCATCAGCTTGCTTCCCACGACATCGACCTTCTTGCACAGGTCGGGAAAGGCAACCTTGCGGACCTGCTTCTTGACCAGGTCGACCCACGGGTCGCCCAGGGCCTCGGTCAAGCCCCCCCCAAGCACCACCCGTTCGAGCGAAAGAAGCGTCACGCAGTTGGCGATCGAGATGCCAAGCAGCATCGCCGCTTCCTCGATCACCTCGACCGTCAGGTCGTCCTTGCGCTTGAAAGCCTCGGCGATCGTCTTGGACTTGATGGCCCCAAGGTCGCCGTCGGTCAGCTTGGTCAGGATGCTCTTGCGGTTGGACTTGATCAGCCGCACCAGGCGATCCACGACCGCCGTCCGCGAGCAGTTGTGCTCCAGCGACCGCGTCCCCGGCTGGTTGCCGGGCAACGAGATCGTGTGCCCGATCTCGCCCGCGGTCAGGAAATGCCCGTAGTAGAGCTCGTCGTTGAGGATCAGGCCCCCCCCGATCCCCGTCCCGACCCACACCCCGAGCATGTGCTTGCTCCCCGACCCCGCCCCCATGCGGTACTCCCCGTACACCGCGACATTCACGTCATTGTCGAGGTAGACCGGAACACCCAGCCGCTTGGCGAGAATGTCGCTCAGCGCCACGTCGTTCCAGCGGAGGTTCACCGCCTCGAGCACCACGCCCGACCGGGGATCGACCGCTCCGGGGGCGCCGATACCCACCGCGGCAAGGTCCTTCAGGGTTATCTTGGCGTTGCTGCACGCCTCTTCGATCCCTGAGATCAGCCGGGTGATGATGGCGTCAAAGCCCTCGTCGGCCTTGGTCTTGCGCTTGGATTCGCCCGCCAGCTCGCGGTCGGACGTGACCACGCCGATCTGCATGTTGGTGCCGCCCAGGTCAACACCGACAACCGGGCCCTTCTGCGACTTGCCTGACGCCATGAATGCTGCCTCCGAATGGGGCCCCACTGTAGCCGCAAGGATTCGGACTTTGAGCCCCGCAATGCCATCGGCCCGCCCAGTCCGCAACTTCGCATTGCATGGAACATCCCCCGCCGGTAGTCTGGAACCACGGGTCGAACGGAGTTCTTGCATGAACAGCCGTCGAGCCATCCCGAGCCGTGATTCGGGCGACCCGCCGGCCGCCGTGCACACCTATCTCGACGCGCCGCCCGGTGGACCCCCACCCGCATCCCCACCCGCATCCCCGGCCGCGTGCGCACCCGTTCCCTCACCCGTCTCATGGGATGCGACCCGGGAGCTCCGGCTCCTTCAGCAGACCGAGCATCTCGCCGCGGTGGGCGGGTGGGAGTTTGACTTCAAATCACGCGAACTCTACTGGACCGGCGAAACCTATCGCATCCACGAAACGTCCCCCGAGCGTTACACGCCCGAGGCGGAAACGGCGCTGGCCTTTTTTCTCCCAGAGTCCCGCGAGATTATCAACCGCGCCATCGAGCGGGCCATGCACGAGGCCGCGCCATGGGATCTGGAGCTTCAGATCAAGACCGCCCGGGGCCGGACCATCGACGTCAGGGTCACGTGCGTGGTCCAGTCCGAAGCCGGACACCCCGTGCGCGCCTGCGGCGCCATCCAGGACATCACCAGCCGAAAACACCTCGAGCAGCGGCTCCTGGCCTCGGGCAAAATGGAGACCATCGGGCGCATGGCGGGCGGCCTTGCACACGACTTCAACAACTGGATCACCGCGATTCTGAGCTACTCGGAGATCGCCCTGCGCACGATCGCACAAGGCTCTCCCGAGCACCAGGCGATCGTCCGCGTCCGCCAGTCCGCCGAGCACGCAACCTCGCTCACGCGCCAGCTTATCTCCCTCGCCCGCCCGCGCCCCACCACCACCGCGGTCGTCGACATCAACGAGCTCGTCCAGTCCGCGCTCCCCCTGCTCACCGGCATTCTCGAAAAGACGATCACATTCCAGACTCGTTTCCACCCAGGACCCCTGTACGCCCGCGTAAACGCCTCGCAGTTCCGCCAGGTCCTGATGAACCTGATCCTCAACGCACGCGACGCGATGCCCGCCGGCGGGTTCATCGACGTCGCAACCCGCCCGGGGTCCGCAGCCCAGCCCCCGATCGATTCGAGCGACAACGCCCAGGAGACCATCATCCTCTCGATCAGCGACTCGGGTGAAGGGATGACCCGCGAGACGCTCGAACACCTCTTTGAACCCTTCTTCACAACCAAGCCCGGGGGAAAAGGCACGGGTTTGGGGCTCGCCACGTGCTATTCGATCATCAAGGCTTCGGGGGGCGACATCGAGGTCTCCAGCACACCCGGCCAGGGCTCGACCTTCACGATCTTCCTCCCCCGCGCCTCCGCGCCCGCATCCGCCCCCGGACCAGAACCCGCATCAGGACCCGGATCAGGACCCGGAACCGCGGAGGTCTCGATCAAGCCCCGCGGCGAGCGTTCCCCGGCGGGTTCCTGACGGCCGGCGGGGCCCCAGCACAACCTCGCTGCGGCGCGACGAGGTTCGAGCAAAGTCTCGAAGGGCGGGGTGATCTCCGGCGAACCGCCCCCCGCCCACGTGCGTTACACTCTTCCGCGGGAGTTCAGCACCGTTCCGTATCGCCGGTCCCTCGCCGGGGCCGCGCTTGGCTTTGCACCACATGCCCGCCGCCGCCGCTTCCGCGACAACCTCCGCACGCTCCCCCGCACCCGCCGCGCTCCCCGAGCTCGAGCAGCCACGCCTGCTCGCACGCCTCCGGCCCAGGCTCGTCGCGCATTTCCCGGCGGTCGTCTTCATCCTGACGACACTCCTCCTGCCCGTGGGCGCGATCAACGGGCAGAACAATCTGCTCTTCTGGATGTTCGGTCTGGCCATCGCGACGCTGGTGATCTCGGGAATCACCGGCACCTGGGTGATCTCTTCACTCTCGATCGAGCGCGATCCCGTCGAACCCGCACACGCGGGAGAGATGGTCCGCATCACCTACAGGATCCACAACAACAGCCGGTGGGTCCCCGCGTTTGCAATCAACGTCGAGGAGCTCTCGACGCTCCCGGCCGCGATCGGTCCGGGTCACGTCCGCCCAACCTGGCCCGGCATGCTCTCCTCCCCCACCGCCTTTGCCGAGTACATCCCCCGGGGTGGAACGGTCACCATCGAGGCGCAGGTCGCCGCGACCTCCTGGGGCTCGGCGACGCTCGATGTCCTGGAAGTCTGGACCTCCTTCCCCTTCGGACTGTCCCGCAAGACCATGCTCCACGGCCGGACCCAGCACCTGCTCGTCCGCCCGCCGGTGATCCGCGACCTGCTTCCCTCCTTCATCGACCGACTTCTCAACGCCCGCGCTGCGGCGACCCGCGGAAGTGCAACCACCCGCTCGGGCCCAGGTGATGAATTTCACAGCCTCCGCGAGCTCTCCGAGGGAGATTCCCCCCGCTCGGTCGCGTGGAAGCGATCCGCGACGCGGGACAGGCTCCTGGTCCGGCAGAATGCACGCGAAGAGAGCCGCAGGCTGTTCATCGGGCTGGCCGACCTTCGCGGGGTGGAGCCCGCGGCCGCACGCTCGGCGATCGTCGCCGCCGCAAGCGCCGTCTGGGCCGGACACCAGAGCGGTTTTTCGGTGGGTCTCCTCGCAAGCGCCCAGCATCCCCAGGTTGCGCCGGGCTCCGGCCAGCGCGCCCTGGGCGAGATCTTCGACCGACTCGCCGTGCTTGATCTCTCCGCCGAGCACACGCCACACGCTCCCACGGGCGTGGACGCAAGAACCTCGGTGATCCTGATCGACCCCCTGCGCCGGCCCGCCGGGATGCCCAGCGCCTCGGTGTTCACGCCCGACGAGATCCTCCAGCACGCCACGTCGCTGGTCTTTGATCCTCCTGCCCAGGTTCCCATGACGCTGGCGGAGCGTTTGTCCCGCTTCCTGAGCGAACTCCTCCCCGCCTCGCGTCCCACGCTTCCCGGAGGCGCTGCATGACGCGCATCCGCAACTGGAAAACGCCGGCCCTTCTCCTGGTCCTGCTCTCGATCGCCGGCTTCTGCCTGGCCAACGGCCGGGGACCGCTCCTGCTCCTGGCCTGGGCCCTGACACTCGGGGGATGGTGGTTCAGCGAGCGCAAGGGCGGGCAGTATCTGCCGCGCTGGTCGGTCCTTTCTCTTGTCCTGGGCGTCGTGGTCTGGGCCTTCTACCGCGCCACCACCCAGCAGGTCGACGTGACACTGTTCTGCGAATTCCTGACGATGGTGCTGATCGTCAAGGCCTGGGATCGCAAGCTCGCCCGCGACATCTCGCAATTGATCGCGATGGCGATCTTCCTGATCATCGGCGCGATCCTCGACAACAACAGCATCGCCGTCGGCGCCGTCGTGTTGATCGGGATGCCCCTGTCCGCGTGGGCCGTCATGGCGATGCAGATCGGCGCCGGGCACGAACGCAGCGACGCGATCGCCGCGGCGGCCCGCCTCGCCGCGCTTCGCGCGGTTGCCCCCGCCGCCCCACGGGGCGATTACAAGGTCCCCGCACCGCGTCGGCTCACCATCGCCGTCACGCGCCAGCTCGTCCCCATCACCGCCCTCTCGACCCTCATCGGGTGCCTCTTTGCCATCTCGGTCTTCCTCTTCATCCCCCGCGGGCTGGCCAGCGGCCAGTGGGGTTCGATCGGGGAGCCTTCGCGCACGATGCGCACCGGGTTCACCGACGAGGTCGCCCTGGGCCAGGCCGGGCTCCTCACCGAATCCCAGCGCACCGTGCTCGAAGTCAACTTCAGCGACGAGGCGAACAACACCGTCGGGGGCGAGGGAGAGGTCTTCTACCTGCGCGGCGCGGTCCTCGACCGCTACGTCAAGGGCCGCTGGACCGCGACCAAGTCCTCACCCTTCTCAACCCGCCAGCCCATCGACGAGCTCCGCGACCGCCACGTCCGACAGCGGATCGATCTCCGCGAAGAGCTCCGCCGCGGCTCCCAGGAAGGCCAGCCGCTCTTTGCGCTCTGGTACAACCGGGTCCTGCACGTGGAGCAGAACGGCATCGCCAACGACGCCTCGGGCACCGATGCGCAGCCCGGCCAGGTCTGGTACCTCGACCGCCGGGCACGCGGCTCCATCCGCTACACCGTCACGTCGATGATCCCGGGCGTCCCCGCCCAGGTCGAGAGCCGCACGCCCGACATCGATTTCCCCTCGCAGGTCGTCCGCCGGTACGCCGTCGACGTCCTCAAGAGCGCCGACGTCGACCCCGACCCCGCCACGCGTCCCGCATCCATGGACGCGACGGTCGTGCGCATCCTCACCGGCCACCTCCGCGGCAAGTTCGAGTACACGACCGAGATCGGAAGCCCCCGCTCCAGCGATCAGGACCCCATCGAGTGGTTCCTTACCGAGGCGCGCAAGGGCCACTGCGAGTATTTCGCCTCGGCCCTCGCCGCGCTCTGCCGCTCGGTCGGCATCAACGCACGCGTCGTCGCCGGGTACATCGCCGCCGAGTTCAACCCCGACACCGGCATCTACACCGTCCGGGAGAGCAACGCACACGCCTGGAACGAGGTCGAGCTCGGCTCGGGGCACTGGGTCACCTTCGATCCCACGCCGCCGGTTGCGCTCATGAACGTCCACGAGCGCCAGCCCACCTGGTCGACCCGCGTCGCCCGCCTGCTCGACTTTGTCAACGACACCTGGAACAACAGCGTCGTCATGTTCGACAACCAGCAGCAGCGGCAGATGTTCGATCTGGGACGCGTCCGCGTCGGCTGGCTCGACAATCTCTCCCGGCGCGCTGCACGCGATTACCACGCCACCGGCGGCCGCTCGGTCTTCAAGTACGTCATCGCCATCGCCGCCATCCTCGGCGCCGCGGTCGTTCTTTCCGTCGCGGCCGTCCGTGCACTCTCGGGCGTCGGCAAGGTCATCCGCAGGTCGCCCCACAAGCCGCGGCACGACGACCCCGCCCTCCGCGCCCTGCTCGAATCGGCCGCGTTCTACGACGAAGCGCTCGAACTCCTGGAAAAGGCCGGGTTCGGCAAACCCGCCGTCGTCCCACCCGCCGCCCACGCACGTGCACTGGCCCGCCGTCATCCGCAGGCCGCCGCCGCCTTCAAGGAAATCACCGAGCTCTTCTACTCGCTCCGCTTCGGCAGAAGGCCCCTTGACCCACTCCAGGCCGCGCGCGCACAATCGCTCCTGATCTCGCTCCGCGATGCACTCGCGGCCCAACCGCCGGCCATCCAACCCCCGGCCGTCCAACCGCAAGCCATCCAGGCCCCGGCCGCACACTCCAGGGCCGCCGACGCGCACTGACTCACGCCGTCAGCGAAGCCCCCTGCATGCGTGCCAGCAGCCGCTCTGGCATCACGTCGATCAGCACCTGCCGGCGATGATCAAGCCGCAGGAACCCCTCTTGATCCGCGTGATCCAGGAACGCCATGATGGGATCGTAAAAGCCCGCCACGTTCAAGAGGCCGATCGGCTTGTCATGGATCCCAAGCTGGGCCCACGCCAGGATCTCAAAGAGCTCATCCAGCGTCCCAAGCCCCCCCGGCAGCGCGATGAACGCGTCCGCCAGCGTCGCCATCATCATCTTCCGCTCGTGCATCGTGTGCACCACGTGCAGCGCGCTCAGGCTCTTATGCGCCAATTCCTTGTCAACCAGAAACCGCGTGATGATCCCCGTCGCACACCCGCCCCGCC
>DATGXW010000304.1:0-2770 GCA_035298585.1 Phycisphaerales bacterium | reverse complement strand
TCTCTCCTCCTGTAACTCGCCGCGGGCGGAAACACGCGACGGGTTTTCAAAGGGGTTGCGTGCCTGGGAACAGGCAACTCCCTGACCGATCTCTTGTCTCTCTCCTCCTGTAACTCGCCGCGGGCGGAAACACGCGACGGGTTTTCAAAGGGATTGCGTGCCTGGGAACAGGCAACTCCCTGACCGACTCTTGTCTCTCTCCTCCTGTAACTCGCCGCGGGCGGAAACACGCGACGGGTTTTAAGGGAGCGATCCTAACGGATTGCGACCAACGAAGTCCTTTTCCTCCTATAGCTCGACGCGGGCGGAAACACGCGCCGAGCTTTCAAGGGAAGCCCCGAGAGGGGGTCACCCGACGGTCTCTGTCTCTCTCCTCCTGTAACTCGCCGCGGGCGGAAACACGCGACGGGTTTTCGACGACGGTTCCCCAGGCTTTGGGAGATCCGGTCGGCAAGCCGCTTGACTCGCGTCTCGAAGATCCATGAAGGATGCTTCGAAACGTGAGTTTTTGCATTTTCCATAACCCCAGCAATGGCAAGGGCTTGGACGCCGCACGCGCGGAAACGAAAAAATCTTCACCTAGGCATGGAACCGCGGGGCTCGTCGGTGCGGATAGCTCTCTGTCAGCGACTCGACGACGCCGGAAACGACGGACGATCGGGATTACCAGGGGAAACCGGGAGACCGGGTTCCTCGACAAGTCTTGTCCCCTCCTCCTATCACTCGACCGCGGGCGGAAACACGCGGTCGAGTGTTTTTTCTAAGAAGCTGTGTGCATCGGCCGACCGCCTGATCGGCCCAGCCAACCTTGCCGGCGCTTCTCACCTCCCCCCCACCCACATCATGCGTTCTCTCGTGTAACCGAGGCTCAACTCCCGATCTGGGATACGTGGACGCTGCATGGCTCCCGATCCTGGTCAAGAGGGTGAACGACGGTCTGGAGGGTGAAAGACGCTGACGGAGGCAAGCCAAGTCATCGGCGGATGGATGTTCCAGGGTCGGCCATTCGCCCCGCTTCCGGCCTCCCCATGGCCCCTCCCCCCCGCTTCTCTGGCCATCTCGGGCCGCCTGGTCGCGGCGGACTGGGTCGTCCTGTGCGGATACTTTGCGGTCCTGATCGCCGCCGGACTCTGGTTTGCCCGCAAGAACCGCGGCGCTGACAGCAAGACCTTTTTCCAGGGCGGCGGCAATGCGCCCGTGTGGGTGATCGCGGTCTCGTTCCTCGCGACGGCACAATCGGCCGCAACGGTCCTTGGCGCGCCAGAAGATGCGTACAAGGGTGACCTTCGTTACCTCTCGACGAACATCGGCGGGATCCTCGCGGCCAGCGTGCTTGCGACCTGGTTCATTCCGGCGTACTACCGCCTGGGCGTCACGACTCCGTACCAGCTCCTCGAACACCGGTTTGGCCCGGGCGCGAAGATCGCCGCGAGCTGCATGTACATGCTCGGCCGTGTGTTGGCGAGCGGGGCACGCGTCTTTGTCGGCGCTGTTCCGGTCGCGATGGCGATCTTCGGGACCGGGCCGGGAGAGCTGGAAGCCTCGCACATCGGCGTGGCGATCGTGGTGTTCATGGCCTTTGGCGCGCTCTTCACCTTGGCGGGCGGCCTTTCGAGCGTGATCTGGACGGACGTCATCCAGGTTGCGGTGTATGTCGGCGGCGCGTTGGCGGTGATCTACTTCCTTTGGAACGCCGTCGGAGGAGATGCGGGCACCGTGCTGCGCGCGGTCGAACATGGCGGTCCGGATGGCGGTTCGAAGCTGCGGTTCCTCTCGCTTGGGTGGGAAGGGCCGGGGGGTTTCAGCTTCAAGGAGCCTTTCACGCTCATCACCGCGTGCAGCGGCTGGCTGCTTCTCCTGCTGGCCGCGTATGGGACCGACCAGGACCTGGTTCAGCGGCTCCTGGCGACCGAGAATGCACGCAAGGGAAGCCTCTCCATCATCACGGGTGTTCTTGCCGGCATCCCCACGGTGCTGATCTTCGCGATCATCGGCGTGCTGCTGTGGGTGTATTACCAGCGGCCGGAAGTCACCGGACGCATGGCGCCCGACTACCTCTCGGGCAGCACGGGGGATGTCTTTCTCAAGTTCACGCTGCACGAACTGCCGGGGGGAATGGCGGGGCTCGTGCTTGCCGGCGTCATGGCGGCCGGACCCGCGGGGATCAATTCCTCGCTCAACTCCATGGCTTCCACGTTCGTGACCGACCTGTATCGCCCGCTCCGCCCCGGACGGGCCGACCACCACTACGTCACCGTGGGTCGATGGGCGACCGCGGGATGGGCGATCGTCCTGTGCCTCTTTGCACTCGTGTGCATCGCCTGGAAACGCGCCAACAACGAGTCGATCCTCGACTTTGTCCTGGGCGTCATGAGCTTTGCCTACACCGGCATGCTCGGGGTCTTCTTCACCGCACTCTTCACCCGCCGGGGCAACACCATATCGGCCATCGCCGCGCTGATTGCCGGCGTGATCGTCGTCACGCTCATGCAGCCCGCGGTGCTCGCGCGACTGCTCGACAGGCCGGTCACCGAAGTCGCCTTTGCCGCACCCTGGAGGATGGTCATCGGCACGATCATCACCACGTGCATCGCCATGCTCCCGCCCGGCAGGGTGCCCCGGCCCGGGTGAGCACAGTGTCGGGACGTTCGCTCCGGCATTGGTGTTCCTTCGGGGGAGGCGCGGGAGTATGCTGATCCCGCATGGATCACGACTCACACGCAACCGGGTGCGTGGAGCATGTCGCACCCGGCTCCCCCACCGCCACCCC
>DATGXW010000303.1:0-3704 GCA_035298585.1 Phycisphaerales bacterium | reverse complement strand
ACGCGTTCGGCGGCGATGGCGGGTCGATCGCGACGGATTTTCACACGCCGGTGGACCCGGGCTTCAGCCCGTGGGGCAAGACGTTTGATGAGCTTCGCGCGGGGTACGGGAACTCGGGGGGCGGCGCGGGGATCGACCTTGCCTCGGTGGGACTCTCGGCGGCGAAGTACGTGAGGATCAGCAATCCGTCGGGCTCGGCGTACGCGATCGAGATCGACGCGGTGTCGGATGTGGTTCCGTCGCCATCGTCGATGGCGGCGATCTGCCTTGGGCTGGGGCTGGCGGGCCGGAGGCGCGTGCGGTGAGCCCGCCCGCGATGCAGCGTGTATCGGCGAAGCTCTCCGGGGCCGTGGCGATCACCGCGGCCCTGGGGGGCTCCCCCACCGTTGCCCATTCCGCGGCGAGCGCGCCGCCGGATTCGGCGTGGGAGATGCACTGCGGGGATGCGATGCGGCGCGGGGTGTCGGCGTCGATCACGCCGGGGGGGATGGGGGCGGCGTGGACGCTCTCGATGGATGGACAGGGGCGGGCGATCACGTTTCCGGCGGGCGTGACGCCGGTGTGCACACGGGACCGGGTGTACGCGATCGGGTCGGTGATCGTCTCTGCACAGAAGCAGTTCTGGCTCTTTGCGGTGGACCGGCGGAGCGGGCAGCTTTCGTGGTCGCGGCAGATCACGACGCCGGCGACGGATTCGTGGTCATCGCCGGTGATCGATGGGCGCAACGGGGCGGTGATCACGACGACGGGGAAGGTGGTTGCGGCGTTTGACCTGGTGAGCGGGGCGCCGCGGTGGTCGGTGACGCTGGGCCGGACGATCGTGAACGCGTCGGCGGTGATCACGGACGACCTTGGGCTTTCGAACCGCCTGTTCATCACGCAGTACGACGGGTTTGGGTCGCTGGGCGCGTTGACGTGCATCAACGTGGACCCGGCGTACGGGGTGGTGAACCCGTTTGCACCGGGGCAGGTGTTGTGGAGCGCGTCGATCGCGGGGAGTTCGGGGAATTCGCCGGCGTACGCGGCGGGGGTGGTGTACTGCGCGAGCGTGGGCGAGCTTGATGTGTACGGGCAGGTGCAGGCGTTTGATGCACGCGCGGTGAGCGAGCCGGGACCGCTGTGGGTGCAGTATGTCGACGGGCATAACTTTTTCGGGGGATGCACACTGAGGGCGGGTGAGGATGGATTGTGGCTGTTTGCGGCGACGTACGCGTTTTCGGGGGGGGTGGAGGCGTCGCGGCTGGTGAAGTTGAACGCGCTGGATGGGTCGGTGGTGTGGTCGACGCCGTGCAACCGGACGGCGAGCACGCCGGTGGTGCTGGAGGATGGGCGGTTGTTCCTGAGCGGGGGCGTGTGGGGGTATGGGACAGCGCCGAGCCTTGAGGTGTTTGTGGATGCGGGGGCGTCGGTGACGCGTGCGTGGCACAGCGCGCTGAGCACATGGCAGGATGCGGACGGGGACGGCGTTCTGGACGCGGGAGAGTTTTTCGCGGTGGGCGGCTGGAACCAGCAGCCGGTGTACGTCGCGGGCTCTGATGAGCTCTGGATCGGGACCATCCCGACGTCGACCGAGACGACGGGGCCGTACAACGCGCTGCATCAGCTTGATGCACAGGGGTTGCCGCCCAAGGGCGCGCCGGGGGGGCCGGGTGACCGGTCGTTCGTGAAGTCGACGGGGACGGGGATGGGTGCTTCACCTTCGGCGGCGGACTGGAATGTGTATTCGACGGGGACGCAGGGGCTGAGGGCGATCGGCGTGATTCCCGGGCGGTTTGACGTGAACGGCGACGGGCGGATCGACGTGGATGACCTGCACGCGTGGCACCAGGGGACGGGGGCTCGCGACTGCGACATGGATGGCGATGTGGATGCGCAGGATCTCTCGCTGCTGATCGTGCAGGTGCGTCGCGATGAGCTCGAAGGGGGGCGGCGATGACGAAGGAGCGCGCGGGGTTCACGCTGATCGAGCTGCTCGTGTGCATCGCGATCATCGCGGTGCTGGTGGGGATGCTGGTCCCAGCGCTTGCGACGGCGCGGCAGAGCGCGCGGACGACGGTGTGCAGCAGCAACCAGCGGCAGCTCACGCTCGCGTGGACGCTGTACGCCGGGGAGTTCAAGGACCGCGCGATGCCGCTGGCGTACTGGTCTTTCGCGGAGATCGGAACGGGCCCGGTGGTGTACTGGTGGGGGACGAACGAGGCGTCGTCGGTCGATCATGACCGGGGGTTTTTGACGCCATTTCTTGACGCGAAACTCGGGAAGGCGAGTGCGTACGAGTGTCCTTCGCAGGGCTGGGGGACGTACCGGCCGCAGGGGGCGGCCAAGCAGCCGACGAGCACATACGGGTACAACGGGTATTACCTTTCGCCTGCCAAGACGCCGGGGTGGGGCGAGTCGATCGGTTTCCGGCCCTGGCGGCGTGTCTTTGAGATCGATCAACCCTCGCTGCTGGCGGTGTTTGCGGATGCGATGCTGGCGGGGGGCGGGGGCGTGAAGGACTTCAGCAGTGCGCTTCTGGATCCGCCGATGCTGTTTGAGGATTCAGGATGGGTGCGGAACGAGTATCCGACGACGGCGTTCCGTCATTCACGATTTAAGGATCAAATGGGGGATTGCGTGGCGGCGCGAGCGGATCACTCGGTGGCGACGGTGCGGGGGCGTCCTGAGTGGCGAGTAGATTCCTCAACTTACATTTCGTCCATTGGCGAAGTGAACGATCCTTGCTATGTTCCCGATTGGAAGCGATGGGTGCGTCCTCGGTAGGGGCATCCTGGGGGTTCTCCTTTCAAGGGGACATGGCCATGGCGGTCGATCGCTGCGTGTGCCTGGACATCAGCTTTGAAGAGCTCAAACAGCGTGCACTGGATGGCTCGCTGACGGCTGAGCAGCTCCGCAAGGAGACGGGGTGCGGGGGAGGGTGCGGACTGTGCGTCCCCTACATCCACGTGATGCTCAGGACGGGCGACACGTCCCTGCCGGTGATGCGGCCGGCGGAGTTCCGGAGCATCCTGTGCAAGCCGACGATCTCGATCTCGGTGAACAAGTCGTGAGCGCCTGCGGGTGATCGCCCGGGCTTCAGGGGCCGGTTGAGAGCATCGACGCGAGGCGCTCGACCAGGTCGGCGGGAACGCCGGCGCCGGGTTCGATCTCGATCATTTCGCGGATGGCGAGGCGTTCATCCACCACCACGATGACGGGGACCAGCCGCGCTGAGAAGCGTGCGTACATCGCGCGCCCGGCGGGAGAGCACAGGAGCGGGAGGGCGGGCGCTGCGGCGGTGGGATCGAGCTGCTGCCAGGCATCCTGTGCACGGCGGCGTGCATCATCGAAGCCTTCGAGTTCGAGCACGGCGACGGAGGCGGCCGAGAGCGTGACGGAGGGGTCGGGGGAGACGTTGCGGGCGCGTGCGATCGCGGTGTTGATGGCGGCGGCGGTGCGGGTGAGGGTTTCACGCCCCGCGCGATCGGCGGTGTGGGAGGGAAGATTGAAGAGGAGCACCACGCGGAAGTGCGCGGCGTCGTCTGGGATCAGCCCGGCGAAGCGGCCCGCGGGGGTTCGCTCGCTCGCCCAGGCCTCGGTGCGTGCGTTGAGCAGGTGCAGGGCGGGAAGCGTCGCGGCGGAGGCGATGCGATCGGGTGGCGGGATGATGGGATCGGTGGTGCGCGGGGTCGGGCCTTGTGGAGTTGGGCCTGGTGTGGCGGGGG
>DATGXW010000302.1:0-3651 GCA_035298585.1 Phycisphaerales bacterium | reverse complement strand
GAACGCTCGAATTATGTCTCCCCCGGCGCCGACACCACCCTCCGCGCCCGCATCTCCGATGTCCTGGGATTCGCCGGAACACGCACATCCAACCTCGTCGACGTCCGCAGCCCCGACGAGTTCTCCGGCAAGATCATCGCGCCACCCGGCATGAACGAGACCGCCCAGCGCGGCGGCCACATCCCCGGCGCCAAGAGCGTTCCCTGGTCAAGTGCAGTCACCCCCAGCGGTGAATTCAAATCCCCCGACGAACTCCGCGATACCTACCTCATGGGCGCTGGCCTCAACCCCGAACACCCCACCATCACCTACTGCCGCATCGGCGAACGCTCCAGCCACACCTGGTTCGTCCTCACCTACCTCCTGGGCCTCAAGGGTGTCCGCAACTACGACGGAAGCTGGACCGAGTACGGCAACCTCATCGGCGTCCCCATCGAACGCTGATCCCGATCCCTCGCACAGTGAGATAAACAAGACCAGGTTCCCGCACCCAGAACGCCGTGTGCCCTGCCGTGTGCCCTGCCGGGTGCCCTGCCGGGTGCCCTGCTCCGCTGCCCTGAGCGGGGCAGGCATCACAAGCCCACTTCCTCACGTCTTCGCCGGGGTGCCCTGCTCCGCTGCCCAGAGCGGGGCAGGCATCACTCGCCCACTCCCTCACCGCCTTTGCTCTGGCCCTTTCTTCATGTGTCTCCCCCTACTTCTTCTCCCCCATGCAGTGCACACACCACGTCCCCGGGTCCGCCAGGTTCACCGCCACCCACTCACCACCCACAAAGTTCATCACCCCGCGCCGGGCCGCAACCCGCTCCGCATCGGGCGCTGGCGGCAGCGCTGCCAGCTTCGCAAGAAACCGGGTCTTGAACTCCTGCTCCTTGTACACATACTTGGGATCATCAAGCGCGAACCCGTAGCGTTCCTTGAGCTCGCCCTCGATCCGCTCGATCCGCGTCTCGGGCAACGGGTGTGTGCTCGTCCACTCGCTCCCCCCCGCGCCCTCCGACGCCTTCTTGAGGATCTCCATCACCTGCACCATCGCGCGCGGGTTGTACATCTCCTTGGTCATGTACCGCAGACCCAGGGAGTCCGCCTCGCTCTCCTGGTCGCGCCCGAACTTCAGCGTCACCAGCTCCGACCCCACCTGCAGCGCGGGAATCGCCTGTGCAGCGCCCGAACTCCCCGAAACATCCGCCGCAACACCCGCCACCTGCACCGCTCCCTGGAGCAGCGTGGCCTTGCTGATCCGCTCGGCCGTGTGCCGCGCCGTCACATGACCCACCTCGTGACCCAGCACCGCCGCCATCTGCGCCTCGTTGGTCATCGCCTGCGCAAGCCCGCGCGAGAAGAACACCTTCCCACCCGGCAACGCAAACGCGTTGATCACGTCTGAATCCAGCAGCGTAAACGTCCACGGCAGCGAAGGATTATCCGCCTCCGTGTGCGTCGCCAGTCTCTTGCCGATGTCCTCCACGTACGCCCGCAGTTCCGGGCTCTTCACCTCGCCCCCGAACTCCTGCACCATCCCCGGCGCAGCCTGCTGACCGATGTCGATCTCCCAGTCACGGTCATAAAACGAAAGCTGCGACCGCCCCGTCGCCGGGTTCGTGCTGCACCCACCCACCGACATCACAATCGCCCCCGCGCTCAACGCCAACCCCGCCAGCCAGCCGCAACGTCCAAGTGCCATCTTCATGGGTGCATTCTCCATCGTCCGAGGTTCACGCCCCGCGCCGCCTCCACCCCTCCCTCAAAACCATAGCCCAACGAACCCGCAGCGCCAGCAAGGGCCGATCCCCCTCCCCCCCCACCAGCCGGCCCCAACGAAAAACCGCCGCGCTCCCGCGCGGCGGTCCATCACCTTCGCACCACAAACCCCCTCATCGACGCCGACGCACACACCCCAAGATCGAGAGTCCCGCAAGACACGCCGCTCCGGGCGCGGGCACCACCGTCAGCACGCGCACGTAGTCACCCGGCGTCGTGATCCCGAACTTCACGCCGATCGATTTGCCATCCGGGCTGATCACAAACCGATCACCGTTGGTCGCAAGCTCCATCCCGCGGGCTTCCACGTTGTCCGAGTACAGCGTCGGCGCGCCCAGGTAGTCCGACGAATCAAGCTTGCCCAGCAGATCGCCGCTGTTATCCCCCCGGCAGATCACCGCGAGAATCACACCCGCGAATGTCACCGTGCCTTCCGCCGAGGCCGCCGTGCTCCCGGGCGAATCAAAGTGGATGTAGTGGCTCGAGACCCGCTGCCCAGCCGCCAGCGTGAAGTTCCCAAGGTCCGTCAGCATGTTGTAGATGCCCGGCGCTGACGCGTCATACGCCACCGCGCTGGTCAACTCCACATCCTGCTGCTCATCCCACGCTCGGATCCGCGCTGAATCCGTCAGCACGTTCAATCGCGCATCCGCCGGCGCGGCGATCACGTCCACCGCACCACCCGAAGACACGATCGCCCCCTGTGCAGCGCCGCCCGCGCATGCCGCCACCGCCGCCACGCACATCATCTTGCTCTTCATGTCACATCCCTCCTCATCGAAGCCCGAACCGACAGGCCGCGGAAACAGCCCTCAAACTTCGGTCGGCATCACTCCTCCACAAACGCCACCACACGCACGCCATTGCATACTTGTATCCGAAATCGCGCCGCTCAATCAACACAAAAATGCCGCTTCGCCCCGGGAACAGGGCTTTCGGCCCCCCCGGCTCTTTGCTCTTTGCTCTTGGGCCCCGCCTCTTCTCCCGCTCCCTACTTCTTCCGCATCATCGCAAAGTCCGTGTGGTGCGTTTCAACACCCTCCTTCTGCGATGTCCACTTCTGCGTCAGGTGATCCGCGTCGGGCATCTCAAGCTCCAGCTTCGCCATGTACTCCGCGCTCGCCGACGAGAGGTTCGTCACGCTCTCAGGCTTGAACACGATCGACGTCGGCGTCGACCACCCGTCCGCCTGCATCCGCGCCTGCGTCCCCATCGCGCAGTAGTGCGTCACCAGCAGCCGATCACCATCCAGGTGATACATGTTCACCATCTCATGCTCCGAACCCGGGAACATCCGCTCGCACACCGCCGAGCCCGCCGACACCACGCGGTACTCCACCCCCGTGTGCATCTCCCCCTTCTCATCCGCCATCACCCACGTCCCCTCCAGCTTCTTCACCCGTTCAAACATCGCCTGCGCCTGCGATGCATCCCCCGCCCCGCGCGACCTCTGGCCGCCAGACGCACACCCACACATCACCACGCCCGCCACGCACACCGCCGCCGCCCCAGCACGAACCAATGTCCACATCTTCATGGAAGAACTCCCACACAACGACCACCCGCGCCCAGCATCCCACCGCCAGGCCGCACGCAAACAGCCTACCACACCCCACCCGCCTCATGCCGGGTGCCCTGCTCCTCCCGCCGGGTGCCGGGTGCCCTGCTCCTGCCTGCTCGGAGGCAGGGGCAGGCATCACAGACCCACTCCCTCAGTGCCTTTGCTTTGCCCGGGTGCCCTGCTCCGCTGCCCTGAGCGGGGCAGGCATCACACGCCCACTCCCTCACCGTCTTTGCTTGGGCCCGGGTGCCCTGCTCCTGCCTGCTCGGAGGCAGGGGCAGGCATCACAGACCCACTCCCTCAGTGCCTTTGCTTTGCCCGGGTTCCCT
>DATGXW010000301.1:0-9144 GCA_035298585.1 Phycisphaerales bacterium | reverse complement strand
GCCCGCCCCGACGCCCCCGCCTCCCGACCGCAACCTGCACATGGAAATGCTCGCCGACGTCCTCGACCAGAAGCTCCCCCTCCTGGTCCACGCCGACAAGGCCCAGGACATCGAGAACGCCATCCGGCTCCAGGAGGAATTCGGCTTCCGGCTCATCCTCGAATCCGCCGCCGAGTCCTACCTCCTCATCGACCAGATCAAGCGGGCACACCTGGACGTCATCATCCACCCGCTCATGCAGCGTGCCGTCGGCGAGGCGGAGAACCAGAGCTTCGAGACACCCGCGACCCTCCACCACGCCGGCATCCGCATCGGCATCGGGTCCGGATACGAGGACTACGTCCCCAAGACGCGCGTCGTCCTCTTTGAGGCCGCCATCGCCGCCGCCAATGGCCTCGACCCCCGACATGCACTGGCCGCGATCACGATCGACGCCGCCCGCATCCTCGGCGTCGACGACCGCGTGGGCTCGCTTTCCATCGGGAAAGATGGGGATATTGCCTTATTCGATGGAGATCCCTTCGAATTCACAACCCATTGCATCGGAGTGGTCATCGAAGGTCGAATCGTAAGTCGTGCGATCAGGTAGACTGTGACCGCACAATCGCGACCGGGGACTTCGCGGCCTTTGTTTCTGCCGAGGTTCAGAGCGTGTCCCCAGGTACGTTACACTCCATTTCGATGTCGTCCGAGGATCTTCACACCTGGTCCGATGCGATCGAATCGCACCTGACCCAGCACCGCATCCGCTTCATCAACCGGGTGATGATCGTCCGCGAGACAGGCTCCACGCAGGATGTCGCTCGCCAGGCCGCCGCCGGGCCGGGGCTCCTTGTGCTCGCCGGGCGCCAGACCGGTGGTCGCGGCCGGCTCGGGCGATCCTGGGCCGACAGCTCGCACATGGGCGTCGCCGCCACCTTCGCCATCGACGCCTCCGACCGCACCTCCGCACACCTCTCCACCGCCGCCGGCCTCGCCATGTGCATGGCCGTCGAGGACGTCCTCAACTGCGGCTCGCCCTCCGACGCCCCTGTCGGCCTTCGCTGGCCCAACGACGTCGTCGAACGCACACCCCGCGGGCCGGGCCGCAAGCTCGCGGGCGTCCTGGTCGAAACCTCCGGCTCGCTCGCCCTCGTGGGCATCGGGGTCAACGTCCTCCAGAACCGGCGAGACTGGCCCACCGACCTCGCGCAGCGTGCCAGCTCCCTCGCCCAGCTCGGCGCACGCGTCACCCGCCTCCAGGTCGCCCTGGCGCTCATCACGCGGCTCGAACAGGCACTGCGTGCATCCGAGTCCGACATCGAATCATGGTGGACCCCGCGCGACGTCATGATCGGTTCACGGCAGTCCTTCATCCACGACAACGTCGCCTACACCGGCGTGATCGAGAAGGTCTCACCCAGGGATGGTGTCCAGCTCCGCACCGACGACGGTGTGCAGCACCACCTCCCGCCCCTCACCACCTCGCTCGCACACGACTCGGCCGCCAAGGGACTCGGCCGCTGATCGCCGCGAGGGAAGCCTCTTTACCACCTTCCCTCACCCTTCACGCGCAGCTCGATCCACCACCCACCGCACGGCGCCCTGGCACGTGACCATCGACGCCGGCAGTGCGGGATCACCACCCTTCTCCGCCGCACCCAGCACGCGTGCGAGCATCGCCCGCTTCTCCGCCCCCGTCGTCAAAAAGAGCACCTCGCGCGAAGCCCGGATCGCGCTGAGCGTCATCGTCACGCGCTCCTTCACCGGCGACGCCGGCGGCGCCACCGCCTCGGCCGCAAACACGCCCTGGTCCCGCGCAAAGTCACGACCCGGAAAGAGCGACGCCGTGTGACCGTCCCCGCCCATCCCAAGCAGCGTCAGATCGATGTCGCCCTCAGGGTCCTCCGCGAAGATCCGCCGGATCGTGTCGTCGTACTCCTCCGCCGCACGCACGGGGCCCAGTTCACCCCGGATGCGATGCACCGACGACGGCACAATCCCCACGTGCACCAGCAGCGCGTCGTGCGCCATCTTGTAGTTGCTGTCGGGATGGTCCGGCATCGTGCAGCGTTCATCCCCGAACAGCACGTGCACACGCGACCAGTCCACCGCGCCCGCCGGGCTCTCTCCCGCCGGCAGCGCCAACTGCTGGTAGAGCGCCTTGGGTGTGCTCCCCCCCGCGAGCACCAGCACAAACCGCCCCCGTGCCGCAATCGCCGCGCGGGCCGCGTCGCCCACCATCCGCGCTGCACGCCGGGCCACGTGCCCCGCATCACCCTCGATGTGCAGTTCATGCCCCATCAGATATTCACCCAGCTATGCCCCTCACGCTCCACCAGCCGCTCCGAGCTCGTCGGCCCCCACGTGCCCGCCGCATAAGGATGCAACTGGTTGCCCGGGTCGATCAAAGGCTCGCAGACCTTCCACGCCTGCTCCACCTCGTCGTTGCGCACAAACAGCGTGTGATCGCCTCGCATCACGTCCAGGAGCAGCGTCTGGTACGCCTCGGGCAGCTTGCCGAACTCGTCCGCATAACGGAACCGCATGTCCTGCGTGTGCAGCCGCATCCCCTCCCCGGGGATCTTCACCTGGAAGCTCAGGTTGAACCCCTCGTTGGGCTGGAGCGTGATGATCAGGCGGTTGCTCTCGTTGCCGCACACGATGTACGGGTTGAAGACCGCCGCGGGCGGACACTTGAACGTCACGACGATCTTGGTCGTCTTCTTGGCCATCCGCTTGCCGGTGCGGAGGTAAAACGGCACGCCCTCCCACCGCCAGGAGTTGATCGAGAACTTCACCGCCGCGAACGTCTCGGTCTTCGAGTCCTTCGAGACGCCCGGCTCATCCCGGTACCCCGTGAGCCTCTTCCCGCCAGCCTCGCCCTCGGCGTACTGGCCCAGGATGAAGTCCTCGGGCCGAAGGGGGGCGATCGACCGCAGCACCTTGAGCTTCTCGTTGCTCACGCTCGTCCCGTCAAGACCCGCCGGCGCATCCATCGCCACCAGCCCCAGCACCTGCAGGAGGTGGTTCTGGATGATGTCGCGCACCGCCCCGGCCTTCTCATAGAACGACCCCCGCGCTTCAACCCCCAGCTCCTCCGCCGCCGTGATCTCGACGTGGCTGATGCGGTCGCGGTTCCAGATAGGCTCCCACAGCGCATTGCCGAAACGGAACGCCAGCAGGTTCTGCACCGTCTCCTTGCCCAGGTAATGGTCGAGCCGGAAAACGTTCTCCTCGGCATAGAACCGGTGCAGGAGTGCGTTCAGGCTGCGGGCCGAATCAAGATCATGCCCGAAGGGCTTCTCGATCACCACGCGCGTCCACCCCGGCCCGTTGTTCAGCCCCACCGCGCCCAGCGACTCCACCGTCGGCGGGAAGGCCGGCAGCGGCAGCGCGAGATAGAACACCCGGTTCCCCGGCAGTTCGAGCGACTTCTCGATCGCCTCGATCCTCACCCGCAGCGCCTGGTAGGCGTACTCGCTCTGGTCTCCCAGCGACTGAAAATAGATCGACCGCTTGGCCCACTGCTCGATCTCCGGGCTGTCCTCCCCGGCCTTCTTCATCGCGTCGACGACCTGCGCCCGGAACTCATCATCCGAGATCCCGGCGCGTGCGACACCCAGGATCGTCGCCCGGCCCTTGGCCGGTGAATGCCGCTCAATCTCCCACAGCGCGGGGATCAGCTTGCGGTGCGAAAGATCCCCGGTCGCGCCGAAGATGATGATGAGCTGACGATCGGGGTATCCGCGGTTCATGGAAGGCTTCTTCAAAGGGCCGAATTTCCAAATTCCAAAGCGCCAAAGTCAGAGGGATGCAACTGTCTTGATGTGGCCATGTGACAATGTGCCATGTGGCCCTTTGTCCTTACCCCCGCTTCACCCCGTGCCCGCCGAACTGCTCGCGCAGCACCGCCAGCATCCGGTCTGCATACGAGTTCGACTCGCGCGAGCGGAAGCGCTCAAACAGCGACTGCGTGATCACCGGCGCTGACACATCCAGGTCGATCGCCTCCTGCACCGTCCAGCGACCCTCGCCCGAATCCGAAACCCACGGCTTCACCCCTTCGAGCATGGGGTTCTCGCTCAGCGCCTTGGCCGCAAGATCCAGCAGCCACGAACGCACCACGCTGCCGTTCCGCCAGATCTCCGCGATCTGTGTGCAGTTCAGATCCAGCTCCTTCTTCTTTTCCATGATCGCAAACCCCTCCGCGAAGGCCTGCATCATGCCGTACTCGATCCCGTTGTGCACCATCTTCACAAAGTGCCCCGCCCCCGACGGCCCCACGTGCCCCCACCCCGTCTGTGCACCCGGCGCGAGCGTCTCAAAGATCGGACGCAGGCGCTCCACCGCCTCCTTCGCGCCCCCCACCATCATGCTGTACCCGTTCTCAAGGCCCCAGATGCCCCCGCTCGTCCCGCAGTCGACGTAGTGGATCCCCTTCGCCGCCAGCTCCTTCCCGCGGCGGATCGTCTCCCGATAGTTCGAATTGCCGCCGTCGATGATGATGTCCCCCGCCGAGAGCATGCCCGCAAGCTCCCCGATCGCGTCGTCCACCGGCTTGCCCGCCGGGATCATCAGCCACACCGCACGCGGACCCTTGAGCTTCGAGACCGCATCCTTCATCGAGGTCGCACCGACCGCACCCTTCCCCGCCAGGCGAGACACCGCGTCGGCCGACATGTCCGTCACCACCACCCGGTGACCCCCTCGAACCAGCCGCTCGGCCATGTTGCCGCCCATCTTGCCAAGACCCACCATCGCGATCTCTGAACCGGGCATGCGTCCTGCTCCTTTGTGCACATCAACGTGCAGCGCGGCCTCTCGACCGCTCTCGATCCTATCGGCGCTTCCGAGGCCCGGTCCCGAGCAAACCACTATCCCCCGACCACTCTTTGCGAACGGCACCAGTTAGGGGTTCCATCCCAGCAGCGTCCTGTTCGGTACACCGCGCAACTCTTGCCGATCAACCCGCGCGGGGAGTGTCCAAGTCCCTTCCCGCCCCGACGTGCGTAAACTCCTCGCCACGTGCCCCTTCTTGAAGTCCAGAATCTCCGCAAGACGTACTCCGGACGACTCGTCGTCGACTCGGTCTCCTTTGAGGTCGAGCACAGCCGAATCGTCGGCCTCCTCGGCCGAAACGGCGCAGGCAAAACGACCAGCTTCCGCATGACCATCGGGATGATCGACCCCGACCCTGATTCTGCAAGCAGGATCATGTTCGACGGCCAGGACATCTCTGATCTCCCGATGTACCGCCGTGCACGTCGCGGCATGGGCTACCTCAGCCAGGAACCCAGCGTCTTCCAGCGCATGACCTGCGAGCAGAACCTCCTGGCCATCCTCGAAACCGTCGGCATGCCCTCGGGCCAGCGCAAGAAGCGTGCTGCAGATCTCCTCGAACAGTTCGGCCTCGCCCACAAGGCCAAGCACCTCGCCCGCACCTGCTCCGGCGGCGAGCGCCGCAAGCTCGAGATCGCCCGTGCACTCGTCACCGATCCCAAGCTCATCCTCCTCGATGAACCCTTCAGCGGCGTCGACCCGATCGCGGTCGAAGACCTCCAGAAGGAAATCCGCTCCCTCGCCCTGCGCGGCATCGCCTTCCTCATCACCGACCACAACGTCCAGCAGACCCTCCGCGTCTGCGACCGTGCCTACATCATCGACTCGGGCCACAAGTTCGCAGAAGGCACGCCCCGCGAACTCATCAACGATGAGCGCGTGCGGCGCGTGTACCTCGGCTCGCTCTTCCGGGGCGACGAGTTCGATGATCGGTGATTGAAAAATTGCAAATGGGGCAAAGAAGGCAAATGCGGCAAACGTCGTTGAAGTAATCACGCGTCATCACGCAGCTCTCCTCAGCGCGCCCACCTCTACACAACACGTCACTTCCAACCTTTGCCGCATTTGCCCCCTTTGCCGCTTTGCCCGATTTCCTTTATGAACTCCGCCCCATTTGCGTCCCGAGCTGGCGTCGGTACGCTCAGCACATGCTGACGCTCACCATCGCCGCATCCATGCTGCTCCAGGCGCCGCCCTCCCTCCGCCCCCCCGCCTACCCACTCGTCACCTCCGATCCCTATTTCAGCATCTGGTCCAACACCGACACGCTCACCGACTCATGGGCGCGCCACTGGTCCGGCGGCACGACCGGCATGTCGGGCCTCATCCGCGTCGATGGCAAGCCCTACCGCTGGGCCGGCATGATGCCCGACCGCGTCCCTCCCGCCACGCAAAAATCCGTCGCCATCACGACGACCACCACCACCTACACCTTCAGTGCAGGTCCGATCGACTTTGACGTTTCCTTCGTCTCCCCCGTTCTCGCAGACGACATCACCCGTGCATCCCGCTCCGTCGCTTACATCGACGTGAAGACCACCTCCACCGATTCCAAGCCGCACGACGTGCAGTTTTATGCCGATTTCGCGGGCGAATGGACCGTCCACGATCCCGGCACGCCCGTCACCTGGTCGCGCCACCGCATCGCAGGGCACGAAGCAGTCTCGATCGGCTCGGTGACCCAGCCCGTCCTCGCCGCCGCGGGCGATCAGCGCAAGATCGATTGGGGCCGCCTCTTTGTGGTCGCGCCCAAGGGGCAATCTGCGGCCGCCGCTGCACACAACGCCTCGCGCGACGCCTTCCTCGCCACCGGCGCCATCATCGATTCCGATGATCTGCGTGCACCCCGCCCCGCCAACGACGACTGGCCCGTCCTCGCCGCCGTCATCAACCTCGGCAGCAGCACCACGGCCTCCTCTTCCATCCTTCTGGCCTACGACGATCGCTTCTCAATCGAACTCTTCGACCGCAAGCTCCGTGCACCGTGGAACCTTGATGGCAAGGGCGTCGAGCGCGCCGTCACCGAGGCCTTCGCCCGCACAGACCCTTCCAAGGACCACGGCAGCGTCATGACTTCGCCGCTGGATGATCGCTACGATGCGCTCACCACGCTCACCTACCGCCAGGTCATGGCAGGGCACAAGATCGTGCTCGACTGGGACGGCACGCCGCTGATGTTCTCCAAGGAAAACACGTCCAACGGCTGCATCGCCACGATCGACGTGATCTACCCCGCCTCGCCCTTCTTCCTCTATCACTCGCCCGAGATGCTCAAGGCCCAGCTCCGGCCCCTCCTCACCTACGCCGCGAGCAACCGCTGGAAGTTCCCCTTCGCGCCGCACGACCTGGGCACCTATCCCAAGGCCAACGGCCAGGTCTACGGCGGCGGCGAACGCACGGAAGAGAACCAGATGCCCGTCGAAGAGTCGGGCAACATGCTCATCATGCTCAGCGCACTCGCCAAGGTTGAGGGCAACGGCGAATTCTCCCGCCCGCACCTCGCCACGCTTGAAAAGTGGGCCGGGTATCTCAAGGAGCACGGCCTTGACCCTGCACACCAGCTGTGCACCGACGACTTTGCAGGCCACCTCGCCCGCAACGCAAACCTCTCCGCCAAAACCGTCATCGCCCTGGGCGCATACGCACTCCTCCTCGAAACCCTCGGCGAGAAGGAACGTGCCTCCGGATGGAAGGCCACCGCACGCGACTTTGCCAAGCGCTGGCTCGAGCTCTCGCGCGACGGCGAACGCACCGTCCTGGCCTTCGGCAACCCCGGCACGTGGAGCCAGAAGTACAACCTGATCTGGGACCGCGTGCTGGGCCTTGACCTCTTCCCGCAGGAGGTCTTTGACCGCGAGCTTGCAACCTACAAGAAGGTCTCGCAGAAGTACGGCCTCCCGCTCGACAGCCGTCGCACCTACACCAAGCTCGACTGGATCGTCTGGTCCGCCTGCCTCACCGGCAGGAAGTCGGACTTCGACGCGATCATGTCCCCCATCTACGATTACATCAACGAAACCCCGTCGCGCGTCGCGGTCTCCGACTGGTACGAAACCACCGACGGCAAGACCATGGGCATGCACACGCGCACCGTCGTCGGCGGCATCTGGATGCCGCTGCTGATGGAGAAGCTCGGAGTGGGGCTGAAGTAAATTTGCGCAGCGGCACAGCCGCAAAGCCGCACATAAAGCCAAGAAACCCCGCAGTCACGGTACACAATGATTGAGAGGTCGCGATCTGCATCGCGACCTCTTTCATTTCACCCTCGCTCCACCTTCCTGCAGCCAACCTTGCCTTGATGTGCCGTTGTGCCGTTGTGCGGCTGTGCGGCTGTGCGGCTGCACCGCTTTGCCAATCTCCCCCTCTCCCCAACATTTGCCGCATTTGCCCCCTTTGCCTATTTGCTCTTTCCCGGGCTACTTTTCCTGCATGCGCACCCGCCCGATCCCCGGCACTTCCATCCAGCTTTCTGAGATCGGCTTCGGCTGCTGGACCATGGGCGGTCCCAACTGGAACCCGTCGACCGGACAGTCGATCGGCTGGGCCGACGTGAACGAGGATGAGATACGTGCGGGGATCAAGGCCGGGCTCGACGGCGGCGTGAACCACTGGGACAACGCCGACATCTACGGCAACGGCCGCGCTGAACGCACACTCGCCGAGTCCCTCCGCAAGCTCGGCATCGACCGCAGGACGCAGGTCATCGCGACCAAGGTTGGCCACTTCAAGGGCACCGCCCTCCACGCCTACGACCCGCGCCACATCCGTGCACAGTGCGAGCAGTCGCTCAAGAACCTCCGCACCGACTACATCGACATCTACTACTTCCACCACGGCGCGTACATCGGGCCCGGCTACGACGCCGGCGGCAACCTCATCCCCGATTACGATTACCTCCACGAAGCCGCCGCGACCATGCACGCGCTCGTCAGGGAAGGCAAGGTCCGCGCGGTCGGCCAGTCCGCCTACACCGTCGACGATTTCGCCCGCGCGCTCCCCATCCTCAAGCCGCAGGTCGTGCAGAACAAGGCCAACCTGCGCTACGACGATTTCATCGCGCCCGGTAGCCCGATGCAGGCGCTCATGCAGCAGCACAACTGCGTCTTTGTCGCCTTCGGTCCCCTCGACCAGGGGATCCTGCTCGACAAGTTCGACCCCGCCAATCCACCCCGGTTTGAAGAGGGCGATTACCGCAGCGGCAGGCGCGACTTCAACCCAGAGCTCCTGAGCGTCATCCGCGCCAAGCTCCAGAAGGTCAAGGTCCGCTTCCAGACCCAGGGCGCGTTCTCATCCTCCAACACCATCACGGCGGGCGGCGGCACC
>DATGXW010000300.1:0-2319 GCA_035298585.1 Phycisphaerales bacterium | reverse complement strand
CCGGTTGTTCGAGCCGATGTTGGTCCCCACGATGTCGAGCCCGTTGTTGATGTCGTACGCGATCGCGAGTGAGGCCTGCGGGATCCCGTCGAGCCGGTGGATGTTGCCCACAAAGTCCCAGTAGCACGCGCCGGAGAAGGGCGTCCCGCCGGTGCGGTTCTCGGCAAAGCCGCACACAAACCCGGTGTCGTTGAGCCCGTTGGCGTTTCCGTGTTCAGAGACTCCCCCGAAAGTCTGAAGGTCGTGCCGGCCAACCCCGTCGATGTAGGTGGGCCGCGTCCACGAGAAGCCGCCGACGAGCAGCGTGAAGTCACCGCACACCGCGTCGAACTGGCTCAGATCCCGGACGATGCCGCCGACCCCGCACGAGAAGGGGGTTCCGATCAGGGGCATGGGAGGATCGTCGAGCGAGAGCCACAGCACCGCCGCCTCGACGCCGAACGTCGGGCTCGACGTGCAGTTCCATGAGTTGACGCCCGCGATGTGCCCGGCGTTGTTGATCGCGTACACGTGCGACACCACGGTGTTGTTCACCATGGGCTCACTGGGAAAATAGGTGATGTCCTGGAATCCCTCGTCGGGGCTCCACTTGAACGAGTGGGGGATGCCCGCCGCGCCGTACGTACCGACCGCCTGGTTGGAATCATTCAGGCTGTGGGGGCCGATCTCGCGTCCAGCGGCGGAAGTGCCAAGCGCGGCCATGATGTGCGTCGTGTGCGTGGCCCGCTCATAGAACCACCCGACCCGCACACCGCCGGGCATCGTGGAAACGCCCACGACATTCCCCGCCTCGTTCACGCCCAGCGCAGCCCCCGAGAGCGCTCCGGCGGGCATGGGGATCGAGACATACCGGTACGTCGCCTGGCCGAAGGCACACGTCGACGTGATGGCGCTCGATGCCGATGCCACGATGGCGCGGAGTGTGTACCAGGAGCCAGTGTGCAGGACGCCGCGTTTCATGGCACGCTCGCTTTCGATCTCGCGTTCTGCCAAGCGGTGGACGGGCCACAAGACCGTGCACACGCCGACATTGCGAAGCGAACGTACCGAACGCGGGCCAAGGCGGCGACCGGCTTTCTCAGGACACAATAAAGCCGGAGCCCTTCGTATGGTCGGGCTGGATGCGGAGAGAAGTGTTCATCGGGCCGCGACGGCGGCCGGGAGACTCAGGCGTCGGTGGGGGGGTCGACGTTGACCTTGGAATCGCTCAGCCCGGTGCGGGCCAGCAAAATGCCGTGGATCAGGTTGAGCTTGTTGGCCACGACCTGCATGTCGGCGGGGCGGTCTTCTGAGGCAACCTCGACGCACTGCATGATGAGCTCGTTGAGCTTGGGCGGGATCTTCTTGTTGAGCTCGATCGCCGGCGTGGGCTTGGGCATGAGGTGCGGGTCAAGCGAACTGACCAGCGAATCGCCCTTGGGGAGCGCGGTGGGGATGAACTTGCGGGTGAGCACCCAGTACATCATCGCGCCGAGGTTGTAGATGTCCGTCTTGGCCGTGATCGGCTTGAGGTGAACCTGCTCGGGCGCGATGTAGTCGGGCGTTCCCTGGATGCGGGGCTTGACCGTCCCGATCTTGCATGCCTGGCCAAGATCGATGATCTTCACGTTGCCCTTGTCGTCCACCACGACGTTGTTGGGCTTCATGTCGGCGTGTGCATACCCGCGCTCGTGCATGTGCGCCATCGCCGAGGCGGTCTGGTAAAAGATGTGCACCGCCTGCTCGAACGTCTTGGGAGGCTGGATGTCGATCGAGACGCCGTCGACCAGCTCCATGACCAGGTAGAGCTCTTTGACCGACAGGAGGCCGGACTTCTTCTTGATCAGGCGGTGGATCTTGCGGATGGCCGGGTGATCGAGATCCCCCGAGATCCTGCATTCCATCTCGGCCTGCTCCAGGAAGCGGTCATCCTTGGGCCCGATCTTCTCGACGTGCTTGAGAGCCCAGATTTCCTTGCTGTCGGGATCCTGGACGAGATAGACGATCGATCGCGCGCCCCGGCCGAGCTCCGCCATCACGCGGAATCCTTCGACCAACTGACCGACCTTGAACTCTTGCTGCTCCGGTGGCATTGCCGAGAATCGCATCCTTCGGCCCAGTTGCTGGAGCCGTCCCCCCGAACTCGCTTGAACAACCCGACGTCGGCCCGGGGCCGGGGTCGGCCGCGACTGATCGGACGTGGGAAGTTCGTCCGGTCTCGCGGGGCTCCATGTCAGAAGACGGGCTCGGACCCGGAGCCTTGGGGTCCTGTCCACACGGTACGCACATCAAACGCCCAACGGTGCGTCGGGCGCTCGATTTCCCTCGGAGAGGCGGGAG
>DATGXW010000299.1:0-13950 GCA_035298585.1 Phycisphaerales bacterium | reverse complement strand
TGTGCCGCTGTGCCGCTGTGCCGCTGTGCCGCTGTGCCGCTGTGCCGCTGTGCCGCTGTGCCGCATTTACACCATCTTCTTCAACTCCCGCCTCATGACCTTCCCGGTCGCGTTGCGGGGGAGCGCATCGAGCAGGCGGATCTCATCGGGGATCTTGTACCCGGCCAGCTTGCCGCGGCACCAGGTCGCCAGTGCACGTGCATCGAAGGTCTCGCCTTCCTTCATCTCCACGAACGCCACCGGCAGTTCCCCGCGCAGGTCGTCAGGCTTACCGACCACCCCCGAGTCCTTGACGCTTGGGTGCTGGTTCAGGACTTCCTCGATCTCGCGGGGGAAGACGTTCTCACCGCCGATGATGAGCATTTCCTTGATCCGCCCCGTGATGAAAAGGTGCCCATCATCGTCGAGCCGGCCCATGTCTCCGGTGCGGAGGAAGCGGTCGGGGGTGAGTGCACGCTCGGTCTCGGCGGGAAGCTTGTAGTACCCCTGCATGACGTTGGGGCCGCCGATCCACACTTCGCCGTCCTGGTTGGGTCCCAGGTCATGCCCCGTGTTCACATCGATGATCCGTTCGACCACGCCGGTGATCGGCTTCCCCACCGAGTGCGGCTTCCACTCGTCGGGCCTGCACCAGTTGGTGACCGGCGAGGTCTCGGTCAGGCCGTACCCCTCGTTGATCGTGATCCCGAAGCGTTCCTTGAACTTCTCAAAGACGCCCCGGGGCAGCGGCTCGCCCCCCGAAACGACGTACCGCAAGCTCGCAAAGTCCTCGGGCTTTGCATCCTTGGCGTGCAGCAGCGCGCCGTACATCGAAGGGATCGCCACCAGCACCGTGGGCCTGTGCTCGCGTAGCATCTTGATGATGCGTGCAGGGATGAACCGCGCCGCGAAGACAACCTTGACCCCCGCCCCCAGCGGCAGCAGCGTCAAAACCGTCATCCCGAAGCTGTGGAACTGGGGAAGCACACCGAGCATCGTGTCCTTGGGACCGAATTCCACCCAACTCAGGATCTGCTCGATGTTCGACCGGATATTCCCGTGCGAAAGCATCACGCCCTTGGGATGCCCGCTCGTCCCCGAGGTGTAGAGCAGCACGCCCAGGTCGTCCGCCTCGGCCCGGACCGGCCACCTGGGCTCGGGAAACCCTCCGAAGTTCATCTCGTCGAGCCTGAGAAGGTTCTTTGCCCGCGGCACAAACCCAAGGTGGTCGAGCATCGGACCGACGGTGACGATCGTGTCGCACCCGCAGTCGTCGATCACGTACTGAAGCTCTTCCTGCTTGAGGAGGTAGTTCAGCGGCACGACGACCTTGCCCAGCGCCCAGGCGGCGAGCGCCGCGATCGGGAACGCGCCGCTCGTCGGCACCATCACCCCCACGGTCCTGGACTGACAGACCTTGGCGATCTCCTGGGCCACGTAGAGCGAGCCCGCCACGATGTCGATCCCACGGTACGACCGCCGCTCATCGGTCACGATGGTCCGAAGCGGCGACCGAAGCAGGCTCTTATAGATGGGCCAGTGGATACTCACGACTTTTGCATCCTCGACAGATCGCTCGCGAGGGGGCTGCCCAGAGGCGAGCGAAGGTATTCGGAAAGCGGTAGGGCCCCGCGAGAGTACGAACTTTCAGCAAACACGGTCACCGCGACCGATATGCTACCGAGTTCAATCCACCCGGCGTGCGGGGGGCCGTGCTGTGGAACTCCTTCCCGGCATTGTGCATCACCCCCCGGGCGTCCCTTGGAGCGTTTGAGCGATGGCCACCACGTCTGACCTTGTGTCGTGCACACGCCCACCCCGCGGGTTGCGCTCGCTCCTGGCCGTGTCCATGTCACTCCTCACCTCAGCGGCGATGGTCGTGCTGCCGGTCGCTTCCGCCGGGTGTGCATCCTCCACGAAACCCACAGCCGCGGCACGCCCCAACTACCTCGAGGATTACACCGCGGGCAACTATTCCGCAGCGCTGGCCAGCGCCTCGGTCGCCGCAAGGAACACCAAGAACTCCGAGGAAGTTCGTGAGCAGGCGTCCCTGATCGCCGGTGAAGCAGCACACGCGATGGATCGCAACGCCGAGGCCTCCACCTGGCTTTACAAGGTCTCGGGGAGCAAGAACCAGTTGGTCCGTGGCAAGGCGCAAGCGACGCTCGGCTTGATCGCGCTCGAGGATGGAAACATGACCCGCGCGGCGGAGCTGCTGACCGCGGCGTCGGGTGATCTTTCCGGCGATGAATCCGCCCGATGTGCGATGTACGCGGGCGACGCCTATCGAGCCTCCAACCGCGAAGCCGAGGCCAGCAAGAGCTATCGAAAGGCGATGGAGGTCGCGCGAAGTGATTCCTCGGTCCGCGAGGACATCCAAGAGCGTCTCTCCGGCAAGACGCCGGTGACCGGCACGACGGTTTCGGGTGGCCCGCCCGTCGAGAGCAGCAAGCCGCCCTTCACGCTCCAGTTGGCCGCCTTCAGCTCCCCCCAGAAGGCATCCCAGCACGCTTCCAAAGTGCGTGCAGAGTCGATCCGCCAGGCGATGGGGGCGCCGCACGTGGTCCCCGTCTTCCGCGGCGGAAAGATCCTGTATTCGGTCCGCGTGGGCACCTTTGCATCACGCATCGACGCCGACCGCGCCAAGGGGCGGTTCAAGGGCGCCATGGTGATCTCGGTGGGGGCCTGATCCTTCCAAAGACCGAAATAGCCCCGCTTGGCCCCGGGCCCATTCTGGGCGCGTGAAGGAACCTTCCCTGGGCGGCCCGGTATCATCCATGCGTAGGAATGCATCGGAGCGTGTGCACATGTGCACATGCCCGACCATGTGCATATGCCGGTCCCCGTGCGGTTGACCGACGCAAGGCGTTCCTCGCTGCGAAAGGCGGGCGTTTTCATGCTGACTGGGAACCGGTCCACACGCGCTGCACATTGCCGCGATGCCGCTCGTCTTGCACTCTTGGCGGGGTTCGTGCTTGCGATCATCCCCAGTGCACACGGGCAGCCGGCGACCGCCCCCTCCCCAGCCCCGGAGCAGGCGCCTCCTCCAGCCACGCCGACCCCGGCCCCGAAGGTTTCACCCGACACCCCGGAGGACGACTCGTTCATCACCGATCAGGATGCACGCAAGCGCAAGAACGAGATGGAGCGGGAGCTCAAGAAGATCCGTCTGAAGCACTTTGGCTCGATGCGCAAGGTCGAGATCCGCCAGGAGGGAATCGCCAAGCTCCGCCAGTTCACCGATCCATTGGTCTTCCCCGCGCTTGTCAAGATCTTTGAGAAGGAAAAGCACGACGTCCGCCTGGCGATCCTCGACCACCTGCTTGATCAGAACTCCCCGGAAGGGGATGTGAGCATCGCCTGGATCGCGGCCTTTGACCGCGACGAGGTTGTGCGTTCCGAAGCCCTGTCCCGCCTGGTTCAGCACGTCCAGCCCGGGCTTCCCCCGCCCGTGCGCATCAAGTACATGATCATGCAGGGCCTGCGGTCTGATTCACCGGAGAAGCAGCAGGGTGCCGCGCAGCTCGCCGAGACCCTGAAGTTCTTTGACGCCATTCCCTGGCTCATCACCGCGCAGTTCGGCGGCGCCGGCACGTCCTCGGGGTCAGTGCCCGACCCCACCGGGGATCTTGCCTACATCGTGATCGGCCAGCAGACGGCCTTTGTGAGCGACCTGACCCCGGTGGTGGGGGACAGCGCTGTCGCCTTCGACCCGACGCTCAGCACGCTGACAACCGGAACGATCTTGCGCATCCAGGGTGCGGTGGTCACCACCGAGCGCGTGATCATCCAGCCGATCCTGGTCCGGATGACCTCCGAAGCGTGGGGTCAGCCCACCGACGGACTTGGGTACGACGGCCGTGAATGGTGGAAGTGGTACCGCCAGGACTACCTGCCTTTCCTGAGTGCAAAGCTTGCCCAGGAGGAGGCATCGGCCCCGGCCAACGCGCCCGCTCGGCCGGCTGCGCCCGTCGCTCCCGGCGATGGTTCGGGTTCCAACGCGCCGCCAAAGCGCTGAACAACCTGTGGATAACCGCACTTTTCATGCGTGAATAGCGCGAATCGACGCATTGGGGTGCAAACCCTGTCAATTGCGGCGAAGTCCCCGTGGCTTGGGGGATTCCCTCTAGGCGAAAAACGCGAGTGAAATCGCGGTTGTGCACCGCGATCGTGTCGTGTAAGCCCTTGATAAACATTGGGTTGCAGACGCGGCGGCGTGTTCCACACCGCAATTCACGGAGTTATCCACAAGTGTGATAACCCCACGCGTACACCGCAAGTCTTGCAGATGCAGGGGGTTTGAAGTCACCTCGGGTCAATTCCCCTTCGTGAATGACAAGATTTTCACACTGATTATCATCACACTTGTCCGGGCCTGTGTGTTCGGCTTGGGGCGCCTCGGGTGGAACTTTGGCGCCTCTCCCGTCTCTTCGTTCTTTCGGGTGGATCAAGCGAAACGTGTTCTCGGCTGTGGTGGCGGATGGGCCCTCTGGAGGGAGAGCCCGTCACGCCGGAGTGGTGGCCCTGTTGACTTTTCAGGGGCCGGTGGAACCGGTTTGGGAGGCTCTGTCCATGCCCGCACTGTCCAGCAACGGCTCAATCCTGGCACTCTTTGAACGCTACTACGAGCGCGTCTACTGCTTCGCTCGCCGGTCGCTCGACCAGGCGACCGCCGAAGACATCGCCCAGGAAGTCTTCGTCCGGCTGATGAACCTTCAGAATCTTGAAAGCAGGACGATCAGCGTGAGTTATCTCATCAAGATCGCCGACAACCTCATCAAGCGCCGTCACCGTCGCATGAGGAGATTCGAAGCGATCATCGCCGCCGACCCCGTCAGAACCGACGGGGCACGGGACGAATCGGGTGAGCTTGGAGAGGAAGCTGACCACGATACCGGAGCGACTTGCAGCGAGGTTCTTGAATCGCTCACCGATGGCGAGCAGGACGCGGTCCGTCTTGTCGTCTGCGGTGGCCTCAGCTACGAGAGCGCGGCCCGGTCCCTCGACGTCAAGATCTCCACGCTCAACAACTGGAAGTTCCGGGGTATCCAGAGGTTGAAGCAGCATGCGGACAACTCAACTCAGCGTCACACCGGAAGCGATCGCAGAGCAGTGGCAGGCAGAAGCCTTTCACGCAAAGGCGCGCTGTAGGGCCAGCGTCGTGCGACTCATGCTTCAGGCCAAGCGGCAGAAGTCGGCACAGACCCAGGGCCGCGCCCCCCTCGATCCTTCCCATCAACAGCCGGTCCAGTCCATCAGGAGCGAGCAACCCGAGCTGGCCAAGCTCGAGTCGTTCCTCTTCGGAACCGACCTGAACGCCGATCCCCTCAAGAAGTCCTCGGCGACACGTCCCCGCGACGCCTGAACGCCGCTCCGCTGGCCGCCGCCGCCGGGGGCCGTGCCATGCTTCTCGGACGCGTCGAAAGCTCGTGCTCCGCACCCTATCATGGGTCCGTGTGCCCTCCTGTGTGCACACGTCGGAGAACGACCGTTGACGACGACAGAGCATTCGGCAGGCCGCCCGGACCGCGGTTCCTTCATGGACCGCAACCACTTCCTCTTGCGCCGGCTCCATTCGTTGACCGGCATCGTGCCGATCGGCATTTTCCTGATCAACCACCTGCTCACGAACTCCTCGGTTCTGTGGGGGTCGTTCGCGATCAAGGAAAACGTCGAGGGGGGGTGGCGCGAGGGCGGCGTCGCGTACTTCTGGAAGGAAGTGAAGTGGATCAATGAGCAGATCCCGCACCTGTTGCTGATCGAGATCGCGCTGTGGGGCGCGATCGTCTTCCACTCGGTCCTGGGCGTCTATTACGCCATGCAGGGCAAGAGCAACACCGGCCGCTATGCCTACCAGTCCAACTGGCGGTACACCCTCCAGCGTTTCAGCGGGTACATCGGCATCTTCTTCATCCTGTACCACGTCGGCACGCTCCGCTGGGGGTGGACGTTCCTCGTTCCGGGCGGCACGCAATGGTCCCACCAGTTCGCCTCTTCGACGCTCGCGGCCTCGCTCCGCGGCGGCATGGAGGGGATCACCGCCGCCGGGTTCCTGGTCAGCATCTTCTACCTCGCGTGCGTCAGCCTCCTGGTCTTCCACTTTGCAAACGGCCTCTGGACCGCCGCGATCACCTGGGGCCTGACGGTCAGCCAGGCCGCACAGAAGCGGTGGGGATACGCCTGCCTGGGCCTGGGCGCCGCCATGATGCTCATGGGCTGGGGCTCGGTGATCGGGTATGCATCCCTCGATCCTGCCCAGACGAAAGCACTGGAGGAATCACTCGCCGCCCCCAAGCACTCTGCGGCGATGGTCAACCCTGTGCACACCGCGCCGCCGGAGACTTCCCGCTGAATTCGTCGGCCGGGTATCCCACGCTTCTCACCGATGGCACGTCGACCATGAACAGCACATTCGACACATCACGCGTGCGTCGGTTCATCGCGGCAGGGGCGCTGGTGTGCACATGCCTTGGGATGACCGCGTGCAGTGCTTCATCGAACGCCGCCGGATGCTCGCCGTGCGGGCATCCGCTCGCCGAGCCCGGGTATCCCTGGCCCGGCACCGAAACCGTCACCAGGATCGAATGCCAGCACGGTCCGTTGCAGAATTGATCGGGTCCCGCTTTTCACCAGCCCGCACCTACAGGGGCGTTACGAGGCAACAGAGATGGCTCAACGCGTGATTGTCGTCGGTGGAGGTCTTGCGGGTCTTGCCGCGTGCGTCCGGCTCGCCGAGGCGGGGATGGATGTCGACCTCTTCTCGCTCGTGCCGGTGAAACGGTCGCACTCGGTGTGTGCACAGGGCGGGATCAACGCCTGCAACGAGGTCGCACGCCAGCAGGGATACAGCGAATACGAACACTTCGACGAGACCATCTACGGCGGCGACTTCCTCGCCGATCAGCACCCCGTGCTCGAGATGGCCAACTGGGCGCCGAAGATCATCGACCTGCTCGACCGCATGGGCGTTCCCTTCAACCGCACCAGCGAGGGCTTCCGCGACCTGCGTCTCTTCGGTGGCTCGCTGTTCAAGCGGACCCACTTCGCCGGCGCGACAACCGGCCAGCAGCTCCTGTACGCACTGGATGAGCAGACCCGCCGCTACGAGGTGGAGGGCAAGGTCACCAAGTACGAGTACTGGGAGTTCCTGTGGCCGGTGATCGACAGCGACGGACCGCGGCCCCGCTGCGTCGGGATCGTGGCCCAGGACCTGCGCACGATGCAGATCCGTTCATTCCGCGCGGATGCCGTGATCATGGCGACGGGCGGGTGCGGGCTGGTCTTTGGAAAGAGCACCAACTCGATCATCTGTACGGGCGCCGCCGCCAGCCGCTGCTACCAGGCGGGCGTCCATTACGGAAATCCCGAGATGATCCAGGTCCATCCGACGGCGATCCCGGGGGCCGACAAGCTCCGCCTGATGAGCGAGTCCGCCCGAGGCGAGGGTGGACGCGTGTGGGTCCCCCGAAAGGCCAGGGACACCCGCGCCCCGCTCGACATCCCCGAGTCCGAGCGCTGGTACTTCCTCGAAGAGAAGTATCCCAAGTACGGCAACATCGTCCCGCGCGATATCGCCACCCGCGAGATCTTCGATGTGTGCGTCAACCAGGGCCTCGGCGTCGGCGGCGAGAACAGCGTCTACCTCGACCTGACCCATCGCGACCCTGAATACCTCACACGCAAGCTCGGCGGCATCCTCGAGATCTACGAGAAGTTCGTCGGCGAAGACCCGCGTTTCACGCCCATGAAGATCTTCCCCGCCGTCCACTACTCGATGGGCGGCCTGTGGGCGAGCTTCACCCCGGGCAGCTACCAGCCCTCGCAGCCCCTCCCGGGCCACAAGTCCGGCAGCCGGGCGCCGATCCCCAGCGAGATCGGCCAGGGCATGCAGCCGGGGGCGATCGAGAACGCGCGGACGAACGTCGACGGGCTCTACGCCTTCGGAGAAGTGAGCTTCGCCTACCACGGCGCCAACCGCTTGGGCGCGAACGCACTGCTCTCGTGCATCTTTGACGGCCTCTTCTGCGGCGTGAGCGTGCTCAACTATGTCAAGGACTGCGAGCCCTCCAAGGCCCCGGCGGAGAAGCTCCCCGACGCGGTCTACCGCCGCGTCGTGGATCAGGAAGAACGCAAGCAGAAGGATCTCCTTGAGTCGGTCTCGCGCCCTGCCGACGAGAAGACCAATCCCTACATCATCCACAAGGAACTGGGCAACGAGATGACTTCCGCGTGCACCGTGGTGCGCGAGGAGAATCGCCTCCGTCAGTGCCAGTCCAAGCTCAAGGAACTGCGCGAGCGATTCGCGAGCGTCCGGCTCGGCGACAGCGCGACCTGGACCAATCAGACGCTGGCGTACACCCGCGCTGTGGGCGACATGCTGGTCATCTCTGAAGCCCTGGCCCTGGGGGCGACGCTCCGCAAGGAGTCACGCGGTGCACACTACCGCACGGACTATCCCGAGCGCGACGACGACAACTTCATGAAGACGTCCCTGGCGAAGTATGACGCAAACAGCAGGACCACGAGCGTCGAGTTCATCCCGATCGACGCGTCGCTGATCCAGCCGCGTGCGCGGACGTACGGCAAGAAGGAATCGGAGGCAAAGCCGGCCAAGCAGCCTGTCGGCGTGTGAGTCCTTCTCCCGGGAGCGGGAAAATGACCCTCCCAGGTCGGCCCGAATTGACGACGTTGTATGGCAACCAACCCATCACCAACCCCGCCGCCCAGTTGCCACCCAAGTTGCTGCCAAGTTGCCGCGAACCGTGCCAGCACCCTTCACCGAGCCCGCTGGCGATGTTCATGGTCCAAGCCGCAGCATGGTTCCGCCTCTGAAGTTCTGGAAGCAGTATTCACGAGCCTGATTCGATCATCGAGACCACTATGAGCACTTCCACGCGTCGTAGCGCGACCCCCGGCCGCACCGTCCGCTTCAAGATCCTCCGCGCTGATGGTCCGGGAAAGAATGTCCGCTGGGAGACCTTCGCCGTCAAGGTCGAGGTGGGTTCCAACGTCATCTCCTGCCTCCAGCAGATCGCCGCCAACCCCGTCACCGTCGATGGCCAGAAGACCACCCCCGTCGTCTGGGACTCGGGGTGCCTGGAGGAAGTCTGCGGGGCGTGCACCATGGTCATCAACGGCAAGGTCCGCCAGTCATGCTCCTGCCTCATCGACGACTATGCGCCGGGCGAAGGTGATGAGATCACCCTCGAACCCATGAGCAAGTTCCCGGTCGTCCGGGATCTCTGGGTTGACCGCGCCCGCCTTTTCAACAGCCTCAAGCGTGTGAAGGCATGGGTTCCGGTCGACGGCACGTATTACCTGGGCTCCGGTCCGCGCGAGAAGCCCGAGTCGCAGGCGACGCGCTATGTGCTCTCCACCTGCATGTCCTGCGGTTGCTGCCTCGAGGCCTGCCCGCAGTTCAATGTCGAGCCCGATTCGAAGGAATGGAACGAGAGCTTCATCGGTGCACACGCGATCAGCCAGGCGCGGCTCTTCAACATGCACGAGACGGGGAGTGAACTCGCTCCGGACCGCCTTGATGCACTCATGGGCCCCGGCGGCGTCTCGGACTGCGGCAACGCCCAAAACTGCGTGAAGGTTTGTCCGAAACAGATCCCGCTGACCGAATCGATCGGCGACATGGGACGTGCGGTGACGGTCCATGCGATCGCCTCCTGGTTCGGCCGACGCTGATCTACACGGGCTCTGCCCGGGGAGCTTGCAAGTGTCCCAGGACGTGCGCGTCGTTTACCGGACCGAGCCGACCAACGGGATGGGCCTGGCAGGCTTCATCATCTCGCTGCTGGGCGTCCTGGCCGGATGCTTCGGCGGGGCGTTGCTCTGCCCGATCGGGCTTGTCCTCTCGGCGATCGGCCTGCGCAGGCCCCCGCGCGGGTTCGCGATCGCCGGGCTCGTGCTGGGCATCCTGGGGAGCATCTGGCTCTTTGTGGCAATCGCCTTCCTGGGCTTTGCGGGCCTGATCTCCGCCGCCGCGATGCACCAGATCGGGGAAGAGATCCGCGTCCGCGTCGTCGCCGACGCGGTGGAGCAGTACCGACGCGACACGGGGTACCTGCCCATCACGCTCGATGAGCTTCAGACCAAGTACCCAGGCAAGGTCACCAAGGACCACCTCGAAAACCTCGGCTACCGCCAGACCGACGTCGACACGTTCGTGATCATTCGACCGGGTCCGGACAATGTGCTCGGGACACCCGACGACGTGAGCTTTGCTCCGCCATCGCGGTCGACTTCGACAGGTCGCGGGGGAGAAGTTGAACGCACACCCTCCGACCCGACGCCGCCCCCCGCACAACCCTCGCCAGGGATCTGAGTAGGGAAGCAGCATCGGCCACGGCCGCAAGCTCTTATCACATGCACTTGGCCGTGTGCGTGTCGGTCAACCTGATTCAGCGAGCGCTGACCTGCGTCATCAGGTTCCGCACATGAGCAACGTTGCCCCGGACGCCGCGCACGCAATCACTTCTTCGTGTGCGATTCCACAAACCACAGCAGCTTGTCCGTCTCCCGGCTGATCCCCGTATACAAGTCCGCCGTGCCTTGGTCCTTCGCCTCCGACGCGGTGTCGATCGCCGCTCGTACACCCTTGCCGAAGGCCGAGAGGCGGTCGGCAAGTGCGTCCACAAACTCCGACTGCACATCGATCTTGTGCGGGAACTCGTCGAGCGAGCTTGCCTTGGCCGCGTTGCGCACGGTCCCATCCGCACGCCCACCCAGCGCCACCGCACGCTCGGCCAAGTCGTCTGCAAACTCTTCAACCTGCTGCGAGACCTTGTCGAACAGCTCGTGCAGGGCGATGAAGCTCGGTCCCTTCACGTTCCAGTGTGCTTGCTTGGCCTGCGAGAACAAATCCATCGCGTCCGCCAGAGAACCGTTGAGCAGCTCCACCATCGCCTTGCGAGTCTTGGCCGGAAGATCATTGCGGGTAGGGTTCATGCGGTGATGGTATGGAAGTGGGGGCGCGAGGGGGTGGAGGCCGGAGACGGAGGCACTGGGGACTGGGCACTCGGCACTCGGGAATTCCGATGGCGTTGGGTGCCCGTGTCCGGCTGCTTTGAGCCGGGCACGGAGAAAGCCGGCCTCCGCACACCGTGTCATTCTCTCGCCACAGAGCCGACGTATGCCACAGCGCACGCCGCCACTCCGCATAAATCCTTGTTGCGTACTGATTTAGATGGAGTGGGAAAAAGAAGGGTGTCTGACGGGACTCGAACCCGCGACCTCGAGGATCACAACCTCGCGCTCTAACCAGCTGAGCTACAGACACCAGCACGCCGCCCGGTATGCACATGTGCACGCCGGGGGGACAGTGACGATACGCCGGTCTCTGTCCGGGTCAATCCAAACCTGGTGCACGTGCACGATCCGGGCGGGCTCCCCGGGTCGCTCGGATCACTCCTGGCTCTCTCACCCGGCCCCGTCGCCGAGCGCCCTATCAGATAACAAACTTCACGAAGGTATACCTTTCGGGCCGAAACTGGCCTTTGTGAACCCTGTGGGCCTAGCCTTGCTGTCCCACTTGTACCGGACGGCGATCGGGGTACACACCCCCTCAGCGCGTCCCGGAGGAGTAAGGACACCATGGCCAATCCGCTCGACCGTCTCGACCTGTCACCCAAACGTGCGCAGTTCAATGTTTCCTCGCCCTCGCTCATCGAGCAGGCGATCGCCGCGGGTGAAGGACAGCTCGCCGACAACGGTGCACTCATGTGCACCACCGGCGACCGGACCGGTCGCTCCCCCAACGACAAGTACCTCGAAGACACCTCGGGCATCCACAACAACATCTGGTGGGGCAAGGTCAACAAGCCCGTGACACCCGAGGTCTTCGATAAGGCCCTGGCCATCGCCGTTGACCACATGAACCAGCGCCCCCGGCTCTTTGTCTTCGAGGGCTTCGCGGGCGCGGATCAGCGCCACCGCCTGGGTGTGCGTGTCGTCACCGAGCAGGCCTGGCACTCTCTGTTTGCCCGCACACTCTTCATTCCGCAGGGAAGCAAGGCCGCCGGACCTGCAAACGGGCCCTTCAAGGCCGACTGGACGATCATCAACGCCGGCAAGCGTCGGCTCACGGCCGATGAGCAGAAGGCGCTGGGCGTGAACAACCCCGTCATGATCCTCCAGTCGCTGGAGCGCAAGACGGTCGTCATCCTCGGCACCGAGTACGCCGGCGAGATGAAGAAGAGCATCTTCTACGCCATGAACTACGACATGCCCGACCAGGGCGTGTTCCCGATGCACTGCTCTGCCAACGTCTCCAAGGCCGACCCCTCCAACGTCGCGCTCTTCTTCGGCCTTTCAGGGACGGGCAAGACCACGCTCTCCGCGGACCCGAACCGCTCGCTCATCGGCGATGATGAGCACGGCTGGGGACCCGACGGCGTCTTCAACTTCGAGGGCGGGTGCTACGCCAAGTGCATCAAGCTCACCAAGGAAGGTGAGCCCGAGATCTTCAGCGCCATCCGCTTCGGCTCGGTGCTGGAGAACACGCCGATCGACTCCGTGACGCGCACGCCGGATTACTTCACGCCCAAGTGGACCGAGAATACCCGCGTCACGTACCCCGTCGACTTCATCGAGGGTGCCATCATCCCCGGCAAGGGCGGCCACCCCAAGAACGTCGTCTTCCTGACGGCCGACGCGTACGGCGTCCTGCCCCCGGTGAGCAAACTCACCCGCGAGCAGGCGATGTACTACTTCATCAACGGCTATACCAGCAAGCTCGCCGGCACCGAGGCGGGCGTCACCGAGCCGCAGCCCAACTTCTCGCCCTGCTTCGGCGGCCCTTTCCTCCCCCGCCCGCCCGTGAGCTACGCCAAGCAGCTCGTCGAGCGGTTGACGCAGCACAATGCACAGGTGTGGCTCCTGAACACCGGCTGGACCGGCGGCCCCTACGGCGTGGGCGAGCGCTTCAAGCTCAAGTACACCCGTGCGATGGTCACCGCGATCCTGGATGGCTCGCTCAAGAACATCCCTACCGAGCCCGATCCGATCTTCGGCCTCCCGATTCCCACCAGCGTCCCCAACGTCCCCGCAGAGGTCTTGAAGCCCCGCAACACGTGGAAGGATGACGCGAAGTACGATGAGCAGGCCAAGAAGCTCGCCGCTGCGTTCCGCGCGAACGACAAGACGTTTGACATGCCCGAGGCAGTGCGCAACGCAGGGCCGAAGGTGTAAAGGTTGATTCGGCTGTGAATTGAAGCGGGCCGGAACTGCGAAGTTCCGGCCCGTTTTCATTGGTGTGCTGCCGGGTGCCCTGCTTCTGATGTGTACTCACATCAGAGGCAGGCGCGGACGGCGTCCATCACAGTGCATCGCCGTCGGCGAGCTACCATCACTCGACGCCGTTACAATGACCCACTTTGCAGCCGTTTTCGCTTAAAGGAGGCGTCGGTCCATTCGAAAAGCTGACGAGCATCGAAGAATCCGCAGACAGACCGGCTTATGAGCGCACGTAGTCATAGAGGCCTTGCCTGCATGGCAATCTTCCGCTGGAAACATGTCGTTCTCTGGTGTGTAGTCGCACTCGCGATCCAGTTATGCCTTTCTTGTGCCATTCTGTTTCGTGCATCTCGAACAGCCCCGCAGTGGAAGTGGTCGCCAAGTCATGCTGAATCTCGAATGTTCGGATTCTCGTGGGTGATCTATCCGAAGGATTCGCCGTTTGCTCCAGAGGCAATTCAGTGGCATCAACTGCCTGCGGAGATTGTCGACGTTGCAAAGGTAGAGGCGGGCTGGCCGCTACCTGTAGTGCAACGAACGACGTTGCATGCGAAGGACCCTGATCCAGGCCCCGGACTCATCCGGCTCTGCGCTCTCCCCGGAATCTTGATCCAAGCTGAGTGAGACTTTTCGAGCTTCAATTCGGCCTCTGTTCAGGAGGCTGGTCGATGAAGAAGAGCAGATTTACGGAGGAGCAGATTGCGTTCGCGCTCAGGCAAGCCGAGGCGG
>DATGXW010000298.1:0-20477 GCA_035298585.1 Phycisphaerales bacterium | reverse complement strand
ATGGACACGCGGGCTCGGCCGAGCCGGGTGTCGTGTTTGACCGTTCAACCATGGATTGGGAACATGTCGACGACCGGCTCAAGCGCGCCATCGATCGGCTGAGCCCCGAGTTCCGCGAAGTCCTGCTGCTCTGGTCGGTGGAGCAGCTCAAGTACCGGGAGATTGCCGAGATCCTCAATGTCAGGATCGGGACCGTGATGAGCCGACTCTTCCGTGCACGCCAGTTCCTGGCCGATGCACTCCGCAAGGATGCCTCCGCCCGCGACCAGTGGCGACTGGCAGAATCCGGCGAACTCGACTCCGAACCCGCTCCCGCCATCACCTTGAGACAGGATGGAGCCCGGCACATGCCGGCAACTTCCTGAAGCCGATAGAAAAATAGAATCGAGTCTTCACGAGATCAGAATAAAAGATGCGTGCGGCAAGTTTGAATGTCCGTCCAGTTCATCTGCATATTGGGAGTGAGGGGAGCGTCGGTTGCCATGAGTCCAGAAGAACCCAAACACACGCCAGCCAAACTGGTCGGAGAGCCCAAGCCCGTTCGACGCGCTCAGGGGATCGCTCCACCGGCAATCGCGGGTGATCCACTCGATCCCGCCGACACACGTGCGTTTATCCTCGACCAGTTCGCCGATGGCGAACTGACCCCCGAGGAAATCCTGGAAATTGAGCGCGACCTGGCTTCCATGCCCGGCGCGGAAGCCCATATCACCTTCTCGCGCGAACTCCGCTCCGCGTGTGTGCACGCCATGGCCGATGTTCCGCTCGACCCCGGGTGCCGCGACCGCGTTCGCGATGCCGTCCGTCTTCGCCTCCGCGGTGAAGCCGATGCACTGGCGGCAAGCGGCCTCGCAACGTCGCATCCTTCAGACGCTCACAAGCCCCTGATTTTCAAGAACGTACGCTTTATCCGACTGGCGACCGCCGCGGCGCTCATCCTGGCAGGCTTCGCCGGGGCCCGCTTCACGCAGGAATTGAGCGAAGCTCGTACGTTCGGGTCGACCCCCACCGCCGGCATCGGATACGACATGCAGACCAAGGCTCTGCGGTCGGCCTACCTCGAAGGGGCGATAAGTCACGCCGAGTCCTTCCTTGGCGCAAAAGTTGCGCTCCCGGAACACGCGTACATCACGCCGATCCGCTATGAACCAGGTGCGCCTTCCGAGGATCTGCGTTCGGTCGTCTTTACCTACGTCGTCAGCTATCCGGATTCTGGTGAGCCCGACGGCATGGTCAAGGTGCCGGTGACCCTGATCATCCAGCAGGACAACCAGGCCAACTTCGACCCCGGCATCGTGGTCGAGCACGGTCAGGGTGAAGTGCTCTGGCAAACCCGCCAGCAGGGTCCGTTGATGTACAACATCCAGTCAGAATCGGTCCGGGCGATCGAGATCGTCGCACACGCGTTGGGATGGCCGACGCCCATCCGGTCTGGAAGCTAATCCTGTCTGGAAGCTAAGTCCTGTCTGGAAGTTCATCCGGTCTGGAGCCTCAGTTCCTCCCTCGGTCGCTCCACCCTCCCACCAAGCATTGATCCGACAAGCCGCCCCCAAGAGGCGGCTTTTTACTTGATCTTAGAATGTGTTCGTATTATGATAGGATTCCAACCGGAGATCGCTGCCGGTGGTGGGGATTTCGATCAGCCTCGGGCGGGGAACGCCCGATCTTCCCTGACGCCCCGGCGTATGAAAGGAAGGCCCTGAAGGCTGTTTTTCAGGGTGTCAGGAGCGACTTTCATCTACAATCCGCCTGGATCTCTGGATCGAGCGTATGAACACATGTGCAGTCAAAACCTGGATGGCGGCGATGCTCCTCGTGGCGGGGGCTGCGGGGACTGCACACGGGCAGTTTTACCAGGGCCGCGGCGGCCGGATCCTCGAACGGGATCTGGGCGTGTACAACAGCGGCGGCCTTTCCGGCCGGGATCTGAACAGTTCATTCCGGTTCGCGCAGAACGTCTCGTTCGGTCGCGCGGGCGGGGGCTTTGGATTCATGGGCGACCTCGGCACGACCGACTACTCCGACTTTGTCGGCGGGCTGGGGAGCAATGACCTGCGGAGCTTCCGGAACCGAAGCCAGGGTTCGGCTCTGGCGGGTGGTGGCGTTCGTCCATCCGACACGGCGTCGTATGCACAGAGCCTGACGGCCGGCACGCGCAAGCCCGCGGGGTTCCGCGGCACGCTGGAAACGCCATCGAGCACGTACAGCAAGTCCTTTGAATTTGATACTCGTCCCGACTTCACGGGCCTGACGGGCGGGTCTCGAAGCATGGACAGCCGCCGCGCGACCAATGGCCTGATGACCGATCCCTTGCGGGACACGGAGCGTGCCGCGACGCGATCCATGGGCTTGAGCGGCGGCCGGGGCCCTCTCTCGGCCGGCGATGCTTTCGGCTCCACGCGTCTTTCCGCGGGCGATCGTTCTCTGGGCGATCTCGGTTCAGGTTCCAGCCGCCGTTCAAGCACGCCTGACTCACTCAGCGGTCTGACGGGACGCGGCCTGCAGCAGCGCGATATGGGCGTGAACCCGGACTCGACGGCATATCGCCCGCGCTCGATCAATGAAGCGCGGCAGGCGACCGAGCGTGCACGGCAGTCCATGCGCGACGCAGAGAAGACGCGTTCGACCTTGAACACCGATCGAATCGACACGTCGATCGACACCAAAGCGCCCAACACGAGCGCGGCGATCGAACGTCCGGCGACCAACTCGCTGCAGGGGAACAACTCCTACGACCGGCTGATGGAGCGCGTCGACAAGCTCGCGCGTCCTGAGACGCCCGAGGGGCAGAATCCCGCGACGCGTCCTGCACAGGGTGGCACGCCTCGCGAAGGAACGGATCCATCGCAACCCTCGTCAGGGATGGACGATCTCCGCACACGCCTCCAGCGGGGCGGCTCGGTCGATACTTCGCTGCAAGGGGGCGAGCGCGTCAAGCCGGTCTCGGGGTTTGTCGGCGGCAGCGACTGGCTGGCACGCCGTTCGGTGACGCTGAGCCAGACGGGCGCGGTCCTTCCCAGCACCGAGCGTGCAGCCCGAGAGGCCGCACGCCAGGTTGCACAGCGCGAATCGATGGGGCTTCCTTCCAAGACCCCCGGGCCTGACGATCCATCGCCCCCGGATGGGAAGGATCCATCCCAGGATGCTTCGCGTGGTGGACTTGATCCCAAGATCCTGCGCGGCATCCGCGAAGCCGGCGGCATCGTCGACACGTTCATCCCCGCGCAGGTGACGGCCAAGGACCCGTTTGTCGAGCACCTCAAGTCAGCGCAGGCTGCACTTGAGAACAGCCAGTTCTTCGACGCCGACGACCGCTTCGCCGCGGCCAGCGGCATCCGTCCCGCGGAGCTCTCGCCGCGCGTGGGCCGCCTGCACGCCCAGTTGGGCGGCGCGGTCTTCCGCTCGGCGGCGGCGACATTGCGGGGGATTCTCCGCAACCGGCCTGAAACGGCGGCCGCGAAGTATTCCGCCAAGCTCCTCCCTCCGGCCGAGCGGCTCACCGACGTCACGACGCGCCTGCGCGAATTGTCGGGCAACGGTGGACAATCCGGCCGTGATGCGTCCTTGCTGCTGGCGTACGTGGGGTTCCAGACCGGCGATGCGTCCCTGCAGGCCCAGGGCCTTGATCTCCTGGAGAAGTACGGCAACTCCACCGAAGCCGACAGCGATCCTCGTGATGCGGTCCTGGCCCGATTCCTCCGCGAAGTCTGGGCCCCCAAGGGCACGGAACCTGCGGCCGACGGCCAGGCGCCCCTCCCGGGGGCCCAAGCACCGGCCCCAGCGCCCGGGGAGACGCCCGGGAAATGAGCACACCGCCCGATTCGCGGGATGCACCGACGGCTGAACGAACGATTCAGACCGGCAAGTTCCCGGCCGTTGTCCAGGTACCACCTCTGACCCTCTCCGCCCCGCCTGCACCCCCACCGGCGCCCCCGCCTGCACTCGCACCCTCGGGTTCCGATGTTCCGGTGGAAGAGTTCGCGCCCCAGGCGTCGCAGGGCCCCCTCTCCATCACCGACTTTCTCACCGACGGTTCTCTCGCCCGGCTGTGCGAGGAACTGACGCGCTTGACCGGTGTCCATGTCGCGCTGCTCGACCGCACAGGCCGGACGATCTCGGCCGGTGAGGGCCGGCGGGCGTGGGACATCCAGGAATCGGCCGAATCGGTCCCCCCCGCCCCGGGTGATGACCGGTTCCCGCTGCGCGTCTCGGGTGAAACGATCGGGTGGCTGGCGGTTTCGCAGGGTTCACCCTCGCTCGCGACCGACGCACGCGACCGGCTTGAGCACGTCGTGACGCTCGTGGCCTCGGCCGCGGCGGAACTGTGCGAGAACGGTCTGGAACTGCGTCACCGTCTCCGCGAATTGACGGTCCTCTACCGGCTCAACGCCCTGCTGACGCGGACGCACGACGTCTCGGCGATCCTGGAGACCGCGCTCGATTCAGCGCTCGATGTCCTTGAACTCGACGCGGGGGCGATCATGCTCCTGCCCGAGGACGCCGACGGCGTCCTGAGCGAGCACGAAAAGGACCTCGTCACCGCCGCCTCGCGGCACCTGAGCCGCGAATGGCTGGAATCGCCGCTGCCCCTCAGCCGCGACCGCGTCTTCGATCAGCTCGCGCTGCGCGGAGAAACGGTCGTCAGCGAGGATGTGACCAAGGATCCGCGTGTGCTCATCCCCGAGCGGGCCGCACAGGAAGGACTGGTCAGCTTCATCAACGCCGGGCTGGTCTTCCAGGGCCGGCCCATCGGGGTGATCCGCCTCTACAAGCGTCGCAAGCACGAGTTCGGAGACTGGGACCGCAGGCTGCTCAAGTCGATCGCCCAGCAGGCGGCGGTGGCGGTGCAGCAGGCCCGTCTCCAGCGTGCACGCAAGGAAGAACGGCGGATCCAGCGGCAGGTTCAGCTCGCCGTCGACGTTCAGCGCCGGATGCTGCCCCGCACCCACCCTCGCATCAAGGGGCTCGACATCGCGGCCAATTACGAGCCGAGCTACGAGCTGGGCGGAGACTTCTACGACTTTGTCGACCTGGGCGGGCACCTTGGCGTGGTGGTCGGCGACGTCGTGGGCAAGGGGATCGCCGCGGCGCTGCTCATGTCGGCGGTGCGGGCGATGCTGCGTGCACACGCCGAGGACATATACGACCTTGACGAGGTCGTCGGGCGGGTGAACAAGGCCGTGTGCCGCGACACGCTCGACCACGAGTTCGCGACGCTGTGGTACGGCGTGATCGATCCGGGTTCACTCCGCCTGACCTACTGCTCGGGCGGGCACGAACCCCCGATGATCATCCACGTTCCCTCCAATCGATCGCCCGCCGCGGAGGATGTCAGCGAGCTTGCGATCGGCGGGATGGTCGTGGGCGTTGATCCGAGCCAGAAGTACCAGCGCGGCATCTACGAGCTCCGCCGGGGCGATGTGCTCATCGCGTACACCGACGGCGTCACGGATGCACTGACCTTCTCGGGCGAGAAGTTCGGCAAGCACCGCCTGCGCGCCACGCTCCTGCGGCTCCTCTCGGAAAACCCCTCGGCGACCTCCAAGCAGCTTGTGGACGGCGTGATCTGGGAGATCCGCCGCTTCGTCGGGCTGGCCCGGCGGACCGACGATCAGACGATCGTGGTGATCCGCGTGGGCTGACGCCGCTCTTTTCAGGCGGCGTCGAGGAATCGGTTCACGATCGCATTGACGAACGAGAATCTCGAACCCCGGAAGGCCGCCGAGGCGCCCTTCTCAGCCTCCTCCTGTGCACGCCGCAGTTCCGCGGCAGCACCCCGGATCTGCGAGGGGGCCGAATCTTCCCACTTCTCAAGCAGGATCTGGATCTTCTCGAGCTCGGCATGTTCGAGCCACATGCCCCCGCACCCGCCGCAGCGATCGACGATGACGCCGCTGTCGCCGGCGTAGTTGATCGGGTTCATCGGGATTCGGCAGGCCGGGCAGCAGAACCGCGTGGTCGCGTCGATATCCGCGACGCCGAAGACCGGCGCCTTGAACGCCAGCGCAGACCGCATGGGCTCGGCAAACCGGGTCTCGCGGACCTTGACGATGTGGGACAGCTCGCTCCCCTGCACGAACTCGCCGCCGCAGCCGTCGCAGGTTTCAACGCTGACGCCCTCGTACTTGAGGGTCCGCAGGGTGCTCGTGCAGGCGGGACAATTCATGTGCATTCTCCAGGAAGCCTCCGGGCGCGCGGCCGAGAACTCAGCGCACCCCCGGGATCGATGTCAGGACGTATCGGCACGCACTTCTACCTTCCCGAGCCGATTCCCCTAGCATCCCGATGTCATGGCCGAGCAGATCCGCATTACCGATGTATCTCCCCGCGATGGACTTCAAAACGAGCCCCGGGCGATCCCCACGTCCGAAAAGGTCGAGCTTGTCCGTGCACTCTGCCGCGCGCGGGTGGATGAGGTGGAAGTCTCAAGCTTCGTCTCGGCCCGCTGGATACCGCAGCTTGGCGACGCGGCGGAAGTGTTCGCGGAGCTTGCAGAGTCCCCGGGTCTTCACGCAAGCAGGCCGCTCTTCTCGGCCCTGGTCCCCAACGAGAAGGGGATGGCGGGCGCTCTTGAAGCAAATCAGCGGGCCGGGGGTCGGTTGATCGGGAAGGTGTCGGTCTTCACGGCCGCCTCGGAGACGTTCTCGAAGCGCAACACCAACGCCACCATCGAAGAGACGATCGAGCGATTCAAGCCCGTGGCCGCGGCGGCGGCTCGCGAGGGTCTTGCACTTCGGGCGTACGTCTCGTGCATCGTCGCATGCCCCTTTGAGGGGCCGATCACGCCCCGGCAGGTGGCGGCGGTCATCGAGAAGCTCGCGCAGGTGCGGGACGCGGGGAGGCTCGATGAGATCGACCTGGGAGACACGATCGGGGCCGGCACGCCGGACTCCATCGCGGCGGTGCTGGAGACGGCCTTCACGGCGATCGAGCGCTGGACGCCCGGCGCGGCGTTGACGCTGCACATGCACGACACGTTCGGCAGGGCGGGCGCGTGCATCGAGCGTGCACTTTCGATGGGCGTGCGGTCGTTCGACGCTTCCTCGGGCGGCCTGGGAGGATGTCCTTACGCAAGCACACCGGGGAAAAGGGCTCCCGGGAACGTCTCGACGCAGTTGCTTATCGAGATCGCGCAGAAGGCGGGGTTCGTCGCGACGGTTGATGATGCAGCACTGGCCGAGGCTTCCGCGATCGCCTCCCGGATCGTGATCGGACGCTGAGGGGCGGGCGGGCTCAGCCATCCAGAAGGGTCCGGCTGAACAACGACTGTCTTCCCAGCGTTGTTCGTGCGGCATACAGCAGCGCGGCCAGGAGCGTGATGGTGAGAATGATCGTGCTGCCGGCGTACCAGCGGCTCATGTCCAGCGTGACAGGGAGCCGCAGGATGAGGAAGGCGGTTGCGAGCATCGCCGCGCCCGAAAGGAGCCCGCGCTGCGTGAAGATGTAGGTTGGAAGCGCGGCCCAGGGGATCGCCAGGAGGAACCGGTAGGGAACGTCCTGGAATGGCCCGCCCACGGCGGCGAGGTACATGCACAGGAAGATCGCGGCGATGATGAGGATGGGCTTGCGGAAGATCGCGCGCGTGACGACCATCCCCAGCGACGCGAGCAGGGTGATGACGATGGCGTCGCCGAACCCGTCGATCACCTGGCCGAGCGCGAACCGCGAGCCCGCGAGGGAGATCGTGTTGGGCACAAACGGGACCGGGGGCGGGAGACCCATGAGCGAAGTCACGGCGTGCGAGATGGGCTCGGCCAGGAGCAGCGCACCGAACCCGGCGAGGATGCCGATGAGCACATCGCGCCCGACGAGGGGGTCGCGCCAGCGACCCACGAGCAGGCGCGACCAGGCGATGATCGCGTGCGGCCATACGCGGCGGATGATCGGTTCGACCGCGATGTAGGAGACCCACCACAGTCCCGCGTGGAAGACGCAGCGGACAAGCGGAGGACCGAAGAAGACCTCCGCGACGTTCCCCGTCCACGTCGAGAGCAGGAGTGAGGCGGCCATGCCGATCAGTGCGGCGGCAAGGGCGACCCGGAAGCCGCCGCGGCGGTCAGCGCGGTTGGTGATGAGGTTGCGCCGGGCCAGGAGGACGGCACAGGCAAGGAGGATGAGCTGGATGGTCGTACCCGCGAGCGTGGCCGCTCGCTCGATCATGCCGATCCCGGGGTCAGCGGTGCGCTGGACCGTGGTCCAGGGGAAGAGAGTCTCGATCGAGACGACCTTGCCCCGCGCTGACGCGGCCTCGATCGTGACTGGAATCGGGTCCTTTGATTCGATGCTGGCGGTGAAGGCGATGCGCGATTCCGATGGGACGGCGTGGATGGAGGCGGGGGGTTGATCGGTGTAGGGACCACCAACCGCGGTGGCGGCAATCACAAGAGCTCGCATGTCGGGGGCGTCGAGCGGCTTGGCGGCCGCGCCTTGGGGCGTCGTGCCCTGCGGGGGTTCGGAAGTGGACAGTGCGCCGCGGCGGTCGGATGAATCGGCGGGAGATTGAGAAGGAACCTCCACGGAAGGGAGCGTGAACATGAATGTCCGCAGCCGGCCCTCGACATCGAGCGTCGCGGCGACATCTCCGACGCGGCGCATCGGGGGATCATCAACCGAAGGATTCATCTGCCACCACTGGACGGGCTGGAGCGGCAGGTCCGAAGAGCGGTACCAGAAGGAAAGAGGTGAGAGCCCGGGCTCGGCGAGCTTGTTCCATCGCTCGGGCGACTGATCCTCCTGCTGGATCGCGCGGAGCAGCGAGGAACGGACCTGGAAACCGTACGACTCGGACGCAGGTCGCCTGGTGTACCCAAGCTGCTTCATGTGTTCGCGCGCCCTGGCGACCAGGACGTCAGGGGAGAACTCAACCGGCGCCGTGTGCAGCAGCGAGAGCCTGTCTCGCAGCACGACCACGGCCGCCAGCATCGCCAGGCCCAGGGCAAGGAGGATGCCGACCACCGCGGGTCGCAGCGTGCCCGCCTCACCCGACGCCGCGACCAGTTCGGGCGAAGGGGTTTCGCCCGCGGCGAGCGCCGCCGCGAGCGGGTCGCCCCCCGGCAGGGCCGCGGCCACCGCGACGGCCGATGCCGGTCGCATGGCGGGGTCTGGCTCAAGGCAGTGAAGGATGACACGCTCGACGGCGGGATCGAGGCCGGCCACCACGCTCGAAGGGTCGGTTGGACGTGTGCCCGAAAGCCTTGTGCGGCGCAGCTCCTCCATCGTCTGGGGGCTGAAAGCGGGCTTGCCGGTAAAGAGCTCATAGAGGACCAGGCCCAGCGAATAAAGGTCTGATTTCCGCGAGATCTCGCGGCCTTCGAGCTGCTCGGGGGCCATGTAGGCGGGGGTCCCGGCCGAGACGTGGCCGCCGGCGTTCAGCTCGGCGGCAAAGCCCGCGACGCCAAAGTCCATGACGCGTGCGTTGCCGCGCCCATCGAGCATGATGTTCGCGGGCTTGAGATCCCGGTGAACCACGCCAAGCTCGTGCGCGGCGGCAAGGCCGAAGCAGATCTGCCGCGCGATCTCCACGGCCTTGTCCTGCGGAAGCCGGCCGATGCGACGGATGAGCGAGGCAAGGTCCTCCCCATCGACAAACTCCATCGAGAGGAAGACCCGCCCCTCGACCTCGGCGATGTCGTAGACGCGGCACACCGAGGGATGGCTGATCTGCCGCGTGAGCCTGACCTCTGAACGAAAGCGGTCGAGCCAGCCGGGGCGGGCGATCGCATCGGCGGGAAGGAACTTGAGCGCGACCGACGCGCCCAGCGCCAGATCGTCTGCACGGTAGACCTCGCCCATGCCCCCGCCCCCGAGGCGAGAGACGATTCGGTAACGGCCGGCAAGCATCTGGCCCGCGCTGAACATCCACGACTGGCTCTCGTGCAAGGAGGATCCCGCCGGTTGGCGTGATGCTCCGGCGTGCACCGCGTGGTCCGCGTGGTAGTCGCGGGGCGGGAATGACGCGGTGAGATCATCGGGTGTGCGCGGGTCCATGTGGACAACCAGTGTAATACCGGGAGCAACGCCGCGTGTGCACACGAGTTTTCAAGGGGTGCACGTGCGCGCACGAGCGTGCATGTGGGATTCGGTTGCATACCAGCACGCAAACGCACCCTGCGCGGGTTTCTAGTTTTGCATATCTTTGGGGTTTTGGCCCTTGCGGAGAATGTGTGTTCTGCTAACGTCGCGTCCGCGGCAGACATTGATGTGCGTTGGCCGCGTTCAACGGTGCGTCGGGAGCGGTTCGTGGCGAGTGCTCCCCGCACACATTCGTTCAAATCCGGCGACAACGACACGGGCACGCGGTGCTCAGGGGTCGTGTACTTGGGGTACTTGTTTCACATGACAAGGAGATGCAACATGTCCTGGAAGATCAATGCAAAGTCCATGTTCTCGCGTCCGGGTCGGGTCCTTTCCGTGACGCTGGCGGCGAGCGTGGCGGGGATCGCGGCGATGGCGGGCGGCTGGGCGACGGCTTCCTCGGGTTCATCAAAGTCCGCCGAGACATCGGCGATGAAGTACTGGAACTGCCTGACGGGCATCAGCAAGGACGCCTGCGAGGGCTTCTTCGGCGGCGGCTTCGGCTACATCGCCGACTGTGCGACGCTCCCGTACAAGTGTTCGACGCTCGAGGCGTACGACGTGAACTGGAGCTTCAAGCACAAGAGCAGCGGCCTTCGCTGCCGCGACATGACCGACGGCAAGGTCGGGGTGTGCGACGAGAACGAGAAGAAGAGCGGCAAGTTCGACGCACGCGTGAACTACGAGCTGCGCCAGCAGGGTCCCTGCCGCTACCGCGGTCACCTGAACGGTCAGGCGACCTGGTACGGGGAGGACGGCTCGGTCTACCAGGGCCAGATCGTCGGCGTGATCGGCACCGGCGCTGAGCGCTACCCCAACTGCACCGGCATCACGCCCGAGAAGGACTGCGAGAACTGCCTCGAAGTGACCTTCGATGAAAGCTCGGACCCCGGCATCTGGAACATCGGCGTCGAGGCGATCTTCACCGGCACGCGGGTTGACAACCCCAACGGCGAGACGATGACGGTCGACATCCAGGGTTGGTTCCGCGCCAAGGGTGACAAGACGGGTCCCTTTGATCCGATCAACAACGGCTTTGTCTTTGAGGGCACCGCCGACGGCGTTCTCTCGACACCCTGCTGAAACCCCGTCCCCATCCTGCCTTGGCCGCGTGACGGCGCGGCCCGGGCACTTGCGACCGAGTTATTTCCTCCGATCCGTGCGAGCCGCTGCACACGCGGGCGGCGGTCCCGGTCATGGCGGGCATGGAGTTGATCGCACACGTACGCAGCGGTGCGATCCGCTGGATGACACGCCAAGGCGGGAACAGATCACCGGCGCCCGCGGGTTCGCTCGGATTTTTCAGATCTCCTGCCGGTGAGCGCGGGCGCGGAAACCGCCCGCGTTCGCCATTTTGCCCAGAATGCCCGGAGGTGATCCACCGGGATGCGCGGGGAGGGCTCCGCTACACTTGTGCACACGCGGGGTGGGCTCCAACATGGGCGCGGGGGGTAACGCGTGCCGACGGCGCGTCCGGCACACCGGGCCACGCGTCCAAACCCCGAATCGACCGAGCACCGATCGACTGCACAAGGATCAGCCGAGTGGCAACACCATCTCAGACCGTGGTTGAACCCAAGCCCGCGAGCGCGTCGATCGAACGCACGGCGGGGCGCGTACTGATCCTGGGTGCGGGTCCGACGGGTCTTGGGGCGGCCTACCGCCTGCGCGAGCTTGGGTACGGCGATTTCAAGATGTACGACCGCAACCCGTACCTGGGCGGGCTGGCCAATTCGTTCACCGACGACAAGGGCTTCACGTGGGACATCGGCGGCCACGTGATGTTCAGCCACTACACCTATTACGACCAGGTCTTTGAGAAGCTCATGGGGGACGAGTTCACGCTCAACGACCGCGAGAGCTGGGTCCGCATGATGGACCGCTGGGTGCCCTATCCCTTCCAGAACAACATCCGTCACCTGCCCGCGCAGGTCACCTTTGAGTGCATGTCGGGGTTGATCAAGGCCCAGAACGGCAAGGGGAAGGTTGCAAGCCCGGCGGCGGCGACCAACTTCGGCGAGTTCATCGACGCGGTCTTCGGCGACGGGATCGCCCGATACTTCATGCGTCCTTACAACTTCAAGGTCTGGGCGCATCCGCCGGAGATGATGAACAAGCAGTGGATCGGCGAGCGCGTGGCGGTGCTCGACGTCGACCGCGCTCTCAAGAACGTGATCCTCGGCACCGACGACTTCGGCTGGGGGCCCAACAACCGTTTCAAGTTCCCGCTCAAGGGCGGCACGGGGGAGTTCTACCGCCGGTTCGACCGCGTGCTCCATGGCACGTACGAGTTGAACAAGAAGGTCACGAGGATCGACGTCGACGCAAGGACCGTCACCTTCGCCGACGGCACGATCGACCGCTACGACTCCCTGCTGACGACGATGCCCGTCGACATCCTCTGCCGCGATGTTCTTTTTTCGGCCAAGGGAACGATCCCCGAGTCGATCCGCAAGACGGCGTGCAGGCTGCGGCATTCCTCGGGGTACATGGTCGGGATCGGGATCAGGCGTCCGTGCCCCTCGACCAAGAGCTGGATGTACTACCCCGACGACAACTGCCCCTTCTACCGTGTGACCTATCTCAGCAACTACTCCCCGTACATGACGCCCGAGCCGTACGCGGATGTTGAGCCCGGGAAGAACGGCTTCCCCAAGGATGGTCCGCGCCGCAACGGGCGGTATTACTCGTTGCTGTGCGAGACCTCGGCGAGCGAGTTCAAGCCCGTCGACGAATCGACGGTGATCGAGGACACGATCCAGGGCCTGATCAACTCGGGGATGATGACCGAGGATGAGCGAGCCGACATCGTGAGCACATGGCTCTACAAGGCGGATTACAGCTACCCCACCCCCACCGTCGACCGCGACGAGATCCTCTCGGAGGTGATCCCGTGGCTTGAATCCCGCGGGATCTACTCGCGCGGACGCTTTGGGATGTGGAAGTACGAGGTCGCCAACACCGACCACTCGCTGATGCAGGGCGTGGAGCTGGTCAACCGGCTGCTCCTGGGCGAGAAGGAAACCACGATCGGCGTGGTGTACAAGGTCACCGAAGATGGCCGGAACGCCGCCGAGCACGAGCGGAGCGTGGTCGCGGGGAGCGGGGAGAAGCGGATCACGGCCAAGGCGTGAACGAAGGCCGTGCGACGCAAGGGTGTGCACGCGCTCCACGCGGATGACCAAGGGTCACGCATCTCCCGGCACGAACCACACCAGCTTCCAGTTGCCCTTCTCCATGACCATGTCAAAGCCGGTCCAGTAGAGGTCCTTGGCGGCGAGTCCCTGGACGACCAGCCGCTGCACACCACCCCCGACGGGCTGAAGAAAAAGGCCCGGCGTCGACTCACCCATCGGCATGCGGTCAAAGAGCGTCAGGATGTCGCCGGCGTGCTCCTGCATCAGCTTGAAGGCCTCGCTCGGCTGGAGGCCGCGCTGGTAGTACTCGCTGCGGGTCTTCTCGCTCAAGACCTGCTCGACGAACAGCGTCTCCTGTGAGTTCATCAGCGTCGAATAGATGTGCATCATCAGGTGCCGGGCGGTCCGTGCACGCAGCTCCGCGGGCTTGCCCATCGCATCCTTGATGACAAGCTGTTCATCGGGGATGTAGGTGGGGTCTTTGTATCCCTTGGGGAAGCGTGAGATGGCGGTGCTGCTCTCCGCGCCCGGGAGCGATCCGAGGAAGGGCCGGTTGTAGACGATGCGGGTTTCGGGCTCGCAGCCGCAGACAAGCGCGGCCAGCAGCGACGCCGGCACGGCGGCGAACCCGCGAGGACGCGGGAGGCCAGGCGTTCGATGTGCATCCTTCCATGCCACGCGGGGTTCAACTCCTTAAACCTGAGCATACCTCGATCGGCTCATCGCACCAGCGGGACCGTGACCGGGGTCTGGCGGCCGCGCCGCCACAGGTCGTGGACTTCAAACTCAGGACGCGGCGCGGGGAAATCACTCCGTGCGTGTGCGCCGCGGGATTCTTCGCGCCACGAGGCGGACCGGGCCATGATCGCGCCGACCAGGAGCATGTTCTGAACTTCCCACCCCTGCGGGTCATCGAAGATCTTGTCGAGGGTGTACCGCGCCCAGAAGTCGAACATGTCCCCCGCGTCGCGGAGCTTGCCGCCCGTGCGTTCGATCCCCACGTTCCGCCACATCGAAGAACGGAGGCTCGACTGGACATCGACCAGGTCGAGCTCGCCCTGCTCGCTGGGACGGATGTCAGAGATCACGGGGATCGGGCTTGGACGCGGGGCGATGCCCCATGCGTTCACCGGGGCGTGCCCGTTGGCCGTGTGCATTTCCGCCGCCGTCGCGCCTGCGATCTCACCCAGGACCAAGCCTTCGAGGAGGGAATTGCTGGCGAGGCGATTGGCCCCGTGCAGCCCGCACGCGGCGATCTCGCCGACGGCGTAGAGGCCCGGGACGTCGCTGCGGCCAGAGAGGTCGGTGCGGACGCCGCCGATCATGTAATGCGCAGCCGGATGGACGGGGATGAGGTCCGTCGTCGGGTCGAGTTCGAACCGCTTGAGCTCGGCGGTGATCGAGGGGAATCTTGCGGCAAAGCCCTTGATGTGCCGGCAATCGAGCCACACGTGGCGACCACCCTGCTTGGAGATCTGCCGGACGATCGCCTGGCTGACGATGTCGCGCGGGGCGAGCTCGGCCAGGGGGTGCTCCGAGAGCATGAACCGGTGCTCGGCGTTGTCGAGGAGGTACGCCCCCTCGCCGCGGACCGCTTCAGAGATCAGTGAACGCGTGGCGCCGGGGAGGTACAGCGTGGTCGGGTGGAACTGGACAAAGGCCATGTCCGCGAGCGAAGCACCCGCGCGATACGCCATCGCCAGCCCGTCGGCGGTGGCGATCTTGGGGTTGGTCGTCTCGCGGTAGAGCATCCCCGCGCCGCCGGAGGCCAGGATCGTCGCACGCGCCCAGATGACCTGCAGGCCGTAGCGCGGATGGTGCGTGATCGCGCCCATCACCGGCGCGCCGGGCTCGCCGCTGGGCGTGATCAGGTCGAGCGCAAAGCAATTCTCAAAGACCCGGATCCCGGGCGTGTTCTTGACTCTTTCGGAGAGGACACGCTGTATCTCGCGGCCCGTCGCGTCGCCGTCAGAGTGCAGGATGCGGGCCATCCCGTGCCCGCCCTCGCGGCCGAAGGCGGTCTCGCCCTCGGCGGTCTGGTCTGCACGCATGCCCCAGGAGAGCAGTTCGCGGACTCGCTCGCGGCCCTTGTCGACGACGAGCTGCACCGCGGGCGCGTCGCAGAGCCCCGCGCCGGCGACGAGCGTGTCGCGCACGTGTGCATCCACCGAATCTCCATCCGCGATCGCGGCGGCGATGCCTCCCTGGGCCCAGGCGGTGTTGGAGAGTCCCAATTCTCCCTTGGCGAGCACGATGACCTCGCCGTGCTCCGCTGCGGCGATCGCTGCACGCAACCCCGCGACGCCGCCGCCGATGACCAGCGTTCCGGTGAAAATCTGCGGAAGCAGCGTCGATCGGAACGGGATCAGATAACGTCGTTGATCGAAGATCGAGTCCATTGGATATACGCCGCGCCCGGCTCACATTCATCCGGACGGGACATCATCCCTTGCAACCGCACCCGCTGCCGCACCCGCCCCCCGCGCGTTCACCGCCGGCGAAAGGTGCATCGCCGACATCAACACCCAGCAGCTTTTCAACCTTGGCGTTGAGGAACCAGGCGTGGTGCTCGACATGCCATGTGTCGTAGGCCACAAGGTGCCTGACGGTCAGTTCGCCGCGCTCGGGGTGCATCACCGATCGCTCCCACTGCGCGGGCGTCAGCGTCATGAGCCACTCGCTCATCCACCGGCGGAGGGTGTGGATCACCGCGACAAAGCCGGCGAGCGGAAATGCGCTGCTGGCGACCGCGGGACCGTTGCCCGGGCGATCAGCGCGGGAGGCGTGGCCGTAGATCCCCGCGTCGATGAACGCATTCTCGTCCCAGGGTGCGATCACCGGGTTGTCCTCGGCGACGGCACGGCGGACGCGGTGGATCGTCGCGATCTCGGCGTCGGCCAGGTGACCCACCAGGACACGGATCGGCCAGCGTCCGACGCCCGCGTCGGGAAGGAAGGCCATGTCGAGCTGCTGCTCATCAAGGAAGAAGATACGGCGGTCGAAGTTCTCGATGCCACGGCGGTACCGCGCGATCAACGCGTGCGGTTCCATCGCCATGAACGCGGACTTCTCGGGCTTGGGAAGGTCAAGGACGGAGACGGGTTCGTGCACATGCCCGTATCCAGCGCTGGCCGCATCGCCGCAGCATCCCCCGGAGGACTTTGCACCCTTGGCCGCCCCCCCGCAGCACCCGCTCCCCTGGCAACATGCATCTTGAGATGATGCATCAGACGCGTGCGGGGCATGAGAGGGGTTGGAGGCGTCGGGGGAATGTGCGTGTGACACGAAAAGCTCCTGCGTGGTCTGGGCTGCGCCGCACGACCCGGCCTGACGCCCAGGATCGAACGGACGTCGGTCCGGACCAAAGGCACGGGCCGGTGAACTCGCGGCGGCCGGTACAGCGCGGCTCGCTGGGAGCCAGCCCGCGAACAGGTCCTGTCGAGCCCAGACCACGGTCAATCCTATGGTTGGACCGATGACCTCGCATTCTTCGACGCCGATTCACCCGATTTCCGCAGATCCTGCCCCCGGCAGCCACTTTCCCCGGTCGCTCTCCCTCCGCATCGTGACGATGCCCAAGGACACGAACCACTATGGAACGATCTTCGGGGGCGTGATCCTGAGTTACATCGACCAGGCCGGGTTCGTGGAGGCACGCCGGCACGCGGCCTGCCGGTGGGTCACCGCGGCGATCGATCGGGTGGACTTCAAGGCGCCGGTGAACCTGGGCGACATTGTGAACTTCTTCTGCCAGACCACCCGCCGGGGGCGCACGAGCGTCACCGTCCGGATCGAGGTCGAAGCCGAACGTTACACGGACGGATCCCATGTCCAGGTCACGACGGCGACCCTTGTCATGGTGGCGGTGGATGAGCACGGACAGCCCCTGCCCATCGACGACGCGGCCAGGAAGGGCTCCTGACGACGGCGGGGAAGGTCCGGTGTCGGTTCTCACCCCTCGGATGAGGCTCAGGTCGTGACCGGAAGTACCCGATCGGTTATTCTTCCGGTTCGGGTAGCCCGCTTTGGCGACGTGTGCATTCTGGGTGCACACGGTGCAATCGCCTGGTGGGAGGGAAAGGGAACCCATGGCGCTGATTCAATCCACCTACGTCTCCTGTGAGCTGGTCGGCAACGCGGTCGTGGGCCGCCTCCTGGTTGAGAAGATCGCCGAGCGCGAGTCGCAGGTTCTGCAGCACGAACTGGGTCAGGCGGCGGCGCCCTTTGGATGGAAGCTCGTCCTGGACGCCCAGCAGCTCACGATGCTCCCCTCGGTCGGCCTGGGGGCGCTGGTGAACCTGAACAAGACCTGCAAGGCCAACGGCGGCAAGTTCGCCATCTATAACCTGGCCCCCGAGATCGTGGACGTACTGAAGATCACCAAACTCGACCGGGTGGTGAACATCACCAAGGACCGGGACGCGGCGATCAAGGCCGTCTCCTGAGATCGCGGCAGCGCATTGTTTGTCCCCTGAGATTCCGGCAAGCCCGCTCCCGTGCCGCGGCGATTGATCCGCCGGGCCCGCGATCCAGCGCATACATTGCTGTATGAACGCAGGCACTTCAGGCTCGACTCCGGCGGAACAGTCGGCTGTACCGGCGGCCGTCAGGTTTCGCGCCGGGAGGCTTGCGCCCCCTGCCCGGCTTGCGGTCTTCATTTCGGGTGGGGGACGAACGCTGCTCAATCTGCAAAAGGCGATCGAGGCCGGTGATCTTTCCGCAACCATCGCCATCGTGATCGCTTCAAAGGAATGCCGGGGCGTGGAGCGTGCGCGTGAATCGGGCCTGCACGTGATCATCGACCGACCGAAGGATGTACAACGGGTCGAATCGCTGCTCGCGGAGTATCGCATCGACTGGGTGGTGCTGGCCGGGTATCTGCACCTGCTGCCCATACCGGCCGCGTACGCGGGCCGCGCGGTGAATATTCATCCAGCGCTGCTCCCGGACTTTGGAGGGCATGGCATGTACGGGCACAAGGTGCACGAGGCGGTGCTCAAGGCGGGCAAAGACCTTTCCGGGTGCACCGTGCATCTCTGCGATGACCAGTACGACCGCGGAAAGATTCTCCTGCAACTGACCTGCCCGGTCCTCCCGGGCGATACGCCCGAAACGCTCGCGGACCGGGTCTTTGTCCAGGAATGCAAGGCCTACCCCATGGCGCTGCAGCGGCTGATCCACGCGGGCCGCGAGCGGCAGGCAGCCCCTGCAAGGAAGCGAGCATGATCGGTGGCCGGGACTTGCGGCTGGCCGGGGCGTGTGCATGGGGCATTCTCATGCTCGGCGTGGCCGTCGCACTGACGCCGCACATGGCCCGGGCGCAGTCGCCACGGCCGACGGAGGCTTCCGGTCAGCCGGCCGAGACACCGGCCAATCCAACGTCCAAGGAATCGACGGGCAGACCCACCAGGCAGCACACGCAGGATGAAGCCGAGCAGATCCGTCGCCGGGCGATGAAGCTGGAGGCGGAGGCCGTGAAGGCCTTTCTGGAGAAGCGCTTTGAGGACGCCGAGAAGGCCCTCCGCGAGCAGCTCGAACTGCAACCTGACAATTACGTGATCCTCTATAACCTCGCCTGCGCCCGGAGTGCACTTGGCGATGCCAAGGAGGGGATCGACTTTCTCGTGCGTTCGGTCGAGGGTGGCTTTGACGATGTCCGGCAGCTCGAGCGGGATCCCTCGCTGGCGTTGCTGCGCGCTGATCCGCAGTACAAGAAGATGATCACGGTGTGGCCCGAGGTGCTCAAGGCCCGGCGTGACGCGAATGTCGAGAGTGTGCGTGAGTTCTTCCGGGGCAGGTACGAGGTGCTCGAGGATGAACGCCTTCGGCTCGTGTATGTCTCGGCCGTCAATGAGCACAGCCTCACGCGTGCACGCGAAGAAATCTCGAAGATCGGGGAGTGGGCCTCGCGCGAGATCTTTCCGGGGATGCTCGAGAACCCGCAGGCGCAGCTCGATCCGTGGGTGGTCGTCGTGCTGCCGACGCGCGAGGACTTTGTCCGCTGGATCGTCTCCAGACACGGTCCCGACGCGGTGACGGGGATGTCGTCGATCGGTGGGGAATACGACCACGACACCAAGATCCTCGTTGCACAGGACCTTGGTTCATCGCTCCGGCACGAGTTCTTCCACGTCCTGCACTGGCGGAGCTGCATGCGGCTCGGACAGCGGCATCCGATCTGGATCCAGGAAGGCCTGTGCAGCATCGTCGAGGACTATGAGCCCCGCGGGGCAGACATTCAACCGGTCTCCTCGTGGCGCACGAACATCGTCAAGCGCATCGAGCGGAGCGGCGGGTACCGCGGCCTGGAAGACCTCTGCAACCTCGACGCCAACAAGTTCATGGGGACGCGGGTGCTGGCGATGTACGCACGTGCCCGCGCGGCGTTCCTGTACCTTTCCGAACTTGGGATGCTGGGCAGGTGGTACCAGAACTACGTGGACGACTACCACACCGACCCGTCGGGATTGAAGACGTGGGAGCGGACGCTTGAGAAGCCCGTCAAGCAGATCGACCTTGACATGCGCGGGTGGATCCGGCGGATGGAGATGGTCCCTGAACAGATCAAGTCGGGGATGGCGAGCCTGGGCGTCGAGGTGGAGGCCGCGGACGGCGATGGGCTGCGGGTCGCGGGCCTGCTCGAAGACCACCTTCGCCGGGGAGGACCGTTGATCCCGGGCGACATCATCGTGGACATCGATGGGCGTGCGACGCGCGACATCGCCGAGCTTGTTCGGGTGCTTGGAACCTATCAGCCGGGGACCAAGGTCAACGTCGGCGTCCGCCGGCGCTCGGGCGTCAGGACCATCGAGATCACGCTGGTCGCCAAGAAGTAGACCTCTGCGGGATTATTTTCCACCTTTCCCCGGGGCGGGCTCAAGCGGAGGTTCTTCTCCGCCGACGTTGCATCAGGCGCACAGGGGGCTGGCGGTGCGCTCGGATCACGCGGATTCTCGGACCCGCCCATCGCGGGATGGCTCGCCATGGAACCACGCAACGGACATTCCGGGATGGAGGGCGGGTTTGGCTCGGAAGATCCCCGGGTGGTCATCGCCGCCGCACGCGCACGCAACCAGGAAGTGATCACACGGGTCGTCGATGAATCGATCGACCGGGCCGCCGAACTGCGCAAGCAGCGTGAAGCCCGTGATGAGGCCCGGCGCCGCGAGGAGCGGCGGCAGGAGCGGATCGAAGCCGCCGAGCGTGCCGAACGCGAAGAGGCCGCCCGGCTCGCCCAGCGCCAGCGGGAGCAGGCCGAGCGGCAGG
>DATGXW010000297.1:0-1619 GCA_035298585.1 Phycisphaerales bacterium | reverse complement strand
ATGTCGGAGCCGCTGCGGACGCCCTGCATTCTCACGCTGATCAAGCCGCACTACGAGGTGAAGCACACGAGCCACGCACGGGAGGCCGAGTCGTGCCGGGGGATTTTGCCCGATGATCTCGCCGAGCGGGTGATGCACGAGGTGGTCGTGGAGATCACGCAGATGGGCTTTGAAGTCCCGTGCATCGTGAGGTCGCCGCTGCGCGGTGGGACGAAGGGGGACGGGAATCTGGAGTGGGTGGCGGGCGTGCACACGTGATGCGTCCTCGGGAGACGGGGCGGCCTCGCCTGGCGCACAGGCGAAACGCTCAGCGAGCTTGGGCAAACGTGACGCGGATACCCATGTACGCCGGCACGGGTGGGTAGGTGATCTTCACGCGCAGGAGCTCGAAGTCAGAGGCGTCGAGCTTCATTGCATCAAAGAGATAGCGAGCCATTTCCTTGGCTCGGGGAGCGTGTGCAATGTTCATGCCCGAAAGTCCCTTGCCGAGCATTTGCACCGGGACAAAGAGGGGGATCTGGAACTTGGGATGATCGGCGACCGCGAGTCCGGCCTGGGTGTTGTACGCCTCGAAACCCGGCGTCGCGCTGAGCGAACCGTGCGGCACGAAGACATCGACCACGGCCTTCTTGACTGGGATGTTGGATGCGTAGGCCATGAAGGCCTCGTTGTCGGGAAGACGCGGGAAGATGTGGATCGAGCCGACGCAGCAATTGACTTCGCCGGTTGTTCCGACCGCGCCTGGGGCCAGTTCAAAGCCCTCGCGTCCATCAACCCGCTCCTGCGGGACCACCTGGGGGAGCGGGCGTGAACAGAACTCGTCGATGAGGGGAAATGTGCCGGGGTTTCCGAGCTGCCAGACGCGCTGTCGGGCGGGACGGGTGGCTTCCTCCGTGGGTTCGCGAATTCCCTGCGTGGCGATGGTGCACTGTGCGTTGGGACGATGTCGGCGCAGTCCCAGGAAGCTGCGCAGGCCTCCCAGTCGCCACTCTTCGCCGCCGGCGAGCTGCTCAATGACCATGAGGAAGTAGGTGGCCTGGGCCTGCACACCGAGCTGGGCGCTCTGACCCATGTAGGCGTGGCGGCGCATGGGCGTGGTCGCCTCTTCGGACCCGGTCTCGAGCATGCCCAGGGCCATCGCCTGGAAGGAGGTTCGGTCTCCGCCGGCGTGGTGCTCCTGAAACGCCGCGAGGGACCGCAGTGCGGACTCGACTTCGCGCTGTGCTTCATTGGAGGCCCCTGCACGCTGTGCCGCCGCCATGAACAGGGCGAGTCCTTCATCGCCTGGGAGAAAGGCGACGGCGGAGAGAGGATCTGATTCATGGACAAATCGCCAGACTTTCCACCCTGATCGGGGGCTCAGGCCAAGGTCGCGCGAGAGCTGGGCCGGGGTTGCACAGCGGTGCGGGAGCCCATCAATGAACTTGCCGACGGCCAGCTGAAGCTCGCGTACGCGTGCGGTCGCATCGGTCGCAAAGTCCGATGACGGGGCTGGTCGGGGTGCTTTGGGCTGTGGTGGGGTCAAGAAGGCAGTATCGGTGGGCGTCATGTGGCCCGCAACGTACCACAAATATTCAGATATTTGATTGAATCTGTCATCAGAATGCTGTACGGTGTCG
>DATGXW010000296.1:0-9599 GCA_035298585.1 Phycisphaerales bacterium | reverse complement strand
CCGGACATGACGCGCCTGATCGATCAGATCCGCATCTCGACCGGCGAGAACATCTCCATCGCCCGGGCCCACAAGCTCACCGGTGCCATGGGCACCACCGCGTTCGGCTCCTACGTCCACCACGACGGCAAGACCGGCGCGCTGATCCACGCCGAGGGCACGATCGACGCCGAAACCCTGGCCAAGATCGGCATGCACATTGTTGCGGCGGATCCCCGCCCCAAGGGCGTCTCGGCGAGCGATATCCCCGCCGACGTGATCGAGAAGGAACGCAAGTTCCGCATCGACCAGGCGATGGAGTCCGGCAAGCCCAAGGAAATCGCCGAGAAGATGGTCGAGGGCGGCATGCGCAAGTTCTACGAGGAGATCGCGCTCCTCGAGCAGCCCTTCGTTCTCGATCAGTCCAAGAAGATCAAGGATGTTGTCGGCTCGGGCGCAAAGATCCTCGCCTACCAGCGTTTCCAGGTCGGCGAGCAGGCCTGATCGGACGCGAGCGGTTCATGCACACAGCGCCGGCGAACGCCGGCGTTGTTTATTTCATGGGATGGGGCACTGCGTTTGGCGCTGGGGACGGGAGACGGGATACGGGGGACCGGGCACTGGGCACTCGATATGGATGGGAAGGTTGTGGGACAAGGATGCAGCGAGGCATCGGTCATGGGTCATCAGGCATCGCGCATCAGGCATCAGGCATCAGGCATTAGGCACCAAGGCACCAAGGCACCAAGGCACCAAGGCAGGCATTCAACCGGGTTGTCTTTTGAACTCGATGCCTCGATGCCTCGATGCCTAGATGCCTATAGATGCCCAGATGCCTCCCGCCGCGATGCCCCGGTCTTCACCGGCACGCCATCTCCACCTTCGCCGCAAGCTCTGTGCACCGGAGTTTCATCCGGTCGGCATCCTGGATCCACGCGTTCTTCGTGCTCTCCTCCGTCAGGAAGCTCGCGTTGATGTAGACGTTCCACCACGAGCTCCGGCCCGCCCCCTCCGCGGCGACGGCGGCGATGCCAAGGTCGGATCGCAACTGGCGGTTGGTGATGCCCGCGAGTTCTTCCATCAGCATGAGGAGATCAACGCACGCGGCCATGACCGCCAGCGGGATCTGGCCCGAAGCGATCTGCGCTGCGGGAAGCTCCGCCGCACGGCGTGCATCCCCCTCGGGCAGGCGCGAAAGCTCGTTGACCAGTCCGTACGCCGCCGCGTCTTCGTCGGCCAGTTCGAGCATGAGGTCCGACGCCCTGTGCAGGCGGCCGATCGCATCCTTCAGCGCCGGCTCATGCTGGGAAAGCGTCTTTTTTCCGATCGAATAGTTCACGACCATTCCCGCAAGACTCGCGGCGACCGCGCCGATCACCGAGGCGGCGGCGCCGCCCCCGGGCGTGGGGGCCTTGGCGGCAAGCACATCAAGGAACGACCGCAGGGTCATCGTCTCAAAGCCCGGGGGATGTGATGCCGGTGTGCCGCTGCGGGTGTTCATGCCGCCATTGTTGCAAGCCAGCGCGGGGCGGGGCGATGTGCACATGAAAAAGGCACGCCGCGCCGGCGTGCCTTGGAAGATGGATCAGGGGATCTGCGCGATGGCGCCGCGGCGTTCAGGCCTTGGCCTTGAGCAGGTCGCGGATCTCGCCAAGAAGCTTCTCTTCAGCGGTCGGTCCCGGCGGCGGGGGCACGGGCTTTTCAGCCTCGAACTTCTTGCGTGCGCTGTTGAAGAGCTTGACGATGATGAAGACGCAAAAGGCCAGGATCACGAAGTTGATGCACTCGGTGATGAAGCTGCCGTAGGCGAAGACCGCGCCGACCTTGCGGGCCTCTTCGAGGGAGGGCACGGCGTTGGTCGCCGCCAGCGCGGCGTCCATCGCCTCGCGTCCCTTGCTCGTCAGGGGAAGGTAGAGGTTGGAGAAGTCGGCCTTGCCGGGGATGCTGACGATCGGCATGATCACGTCGGCGATCGCCGACGAGATGATCTTGCCGAACGCGCCGCCGATGATCACGCCCACCGCAAGGTCAAGGACGTTGCCCTTGAGCGCGAACTCACGAAACTCTTTGACAAACCCCATGTCGAAGCTCCTGAAGCGGTGACCGAACGGTCAAACCCGCGATTTGGATGATCCCCCGGCAATGCCTCAATATACGCCGCCAGTGCCCAGTGCCCAGTGCCGCACACTCACGGATAATCCTGCCGCGTCGGCCGCAGCGCCACATCATTGAAGTGGACCCACGGCGGCTGCGTGATCACCGCCATGATCGCCCGGGCCACATCCTCGGGCTGCAGCACCGGCCCGATCCGCTCCACCACGCCCTTGAACCACGCCGGGTCATACCCCGCCACGCCCTGGAACTCGCTCTCGACAAAGCCGGGCTCGATCAGCGTCACGCGGATCCCTTTGGGCCCAAGCTCGCGCCGGGCGCCCTCGACCAGGCCGTGCACCCCGAACTTCGTCGAACCATACATCGAGCTGAATGGCGAGACGTTCCGCCCGACCGTCGAGCCGATCACCACGATGTCGTGTGCATGCGTCTGCCACGACTTCCCGCGCGAATGGAGCCGCTCGATGTTCGCCATCATCCGCCTGGCCGCGTGCCGGATCGTCAGCGCAGCCCCCAGCAGGTTGGTCCGGATCATCTCCTCCCACTGCGCGCTGTCCGAATCCAGCACGCTCCCCTTGAGCCCCCGGCCAGCGTTCACGATGACGATGTCCGCCTCCGACGTCTCATCGCCGAAAACGTCCCGGGCCGTGTCGAACATCTGGGTGACGACCTTCTCGTCGGCCGCGTCGCCCCGCACCGTGCGGACGTTCTCCTCGTTGAATTCAAGGATCAGGTCCTTGAGCCGGTCGGGCCTTCGGCCGTTGGCCACCACCGGGCACGAGTGCCCGATGAGCGTCTTGACCATCTCGTACCCGATACCCGCCGTTCCGCCCGTGACGACCGCGATGCGGTCGCTCATCGTCTGATCAAAGACATGCTGCGTCATGACGTATCCAGCCCCTCTCAACGTTGTCGCGTTCCGAACTGCGGCCCGGTAACGGCGTCAGCACATCGTCATGCCGCCATCGACACAGATCGTCTGGCCCGTGAGGTACCCCGCCTCATCGCTCGTGACGTACGACACCGCCGCGGCGATGTCGTCGACGACGCCCAGACGCTTGACGCTCAGGAGCCCCAGCAGGTGGTCCTTGACCTCCTGCGGAAGGTTCTCGGTCATGTCGGTCTGGATGAATCCAGGCGCCACCAGGTTGCAGGTGATGTTCTTGCCGCCAAGCTCGCGTGCGATGGTCTTGGTAAGACCGATCAGCCCCGCCTTGGCGGCCGCGTAGTTGGCCTGCCCCGCGTTGCCCACCACGCCGCTGGTGCTCCCGATGTTCACGATCCGGCCGAACTTCCCGCGCATCATTGAGCGGGCCGCCGCGCGGATCGAGACGAACGCCGACGTCAGGTTGGTGTTGATCACCTGGTCCCAGTCTTCATCCGACATCCGAAGCGCCAGCCCGTCCCGCGTGATCCCCGCGTTGTTGACCAGGATGTCGATCCGCCCCAGTTCATCGGCGACCGACTCGATTACCGCACTCCACGCCGCGCGGTCCGAGACGTCGACCGCACGGGTTGAGGCGCTCCCCCCCGCCCCCTCGATCAGGGACTTGATCTCGCCCAGGGGCCCCTCGCTCCGGGCCACCAGCACCACGTGCCGGCCATCCTTCGCCAGCCGATGTGCAATCGCCTTCCCGATCCCCCGGCTCGCACCCGTCACAATCGCCACTCGTTTGCTGATCGCCTGACCCATTCGTGAGACTCCACGGTGAAGCGATATGTTAGCACTCGCTACCGTGCTTTTCGCGCGGAATTCAAAGGAGATGCGCGTGAAACGCCACGCCCGGCGGGGCGATGGATACATCATCGCCCCGCGGACTGCGTTCAGCCCTCCAGGTTTGAAGCGAGCGTGCTCTCAGCAGGGGTCCTGGAACCTCAGGACAAAGGCCGTGAAGTCGTCGGTGTCGACAAACCCCGTCTTGTCGAAGTCCGCGCTCTCATCGCCCAATTCAAAGGCCGTCACGAAAGAAGTGAAGTCATCGGTGTCGACAAAGCCCGAGCGGTCAAAGTCAGAGGGGTCTGACACGGTGAGCGCCACGCGGGGCATGAGCACAACCTTGCGGCCGATCCCCTCGATCGTGAGTTCAACGACGGCCGTGCCGCACACCGAACCGGCGGAGACGGGGATGGACGCCGAGCCATCGCCATTGATCGTCGCCGTTCCCGCCGTGACCACGGAGTCGCCAAAGATCGTGGCCGTGACCTGTGCACCCGCCAGATTCACATCGGCGAGCTGCCAATCCCCGGCCCGGATGTTGAGCACCGTCGACTCGCCGTCGGCGTGGATCACCGGGTCGGCAAACGAGGCGAGGGAGAGCACCGCGTCCGGCATTCCCACCAGCGATGCACGCCAGGCGCCGTAGAGGTCGACAAGCTGATCAACCGGGTCGGCATTCGACGCCGACTGGTTGGCGACGTTGAACGACATGAAATAATCGCCGCCCGCAAGCCCGGAAACGTCGCTGAACTCCCCGTTCCCCCGGTTGAGCATGATGCACCCCAGGCCCGTCGCGATGCGAAGGAACGGGTCAAGGTCGCCGTCACCGTCCATGTCCGCCAGGCTCATTGACTGCGGGCTGAACCCGATCGGTGATGATTCGACCGCGCTGAAGGTCCCGTCTCCGTTCCCCCTGAAAACGTTCATGCGCGACGTCGTGCGCTGCGCTGTGATCGCGTCCAGATCGCCATCACCATCCAGGTCGCGAAGGAAGCAGTTGGTCGAGGGGCCCCCGTTGGGAAGCGTCGAGGTCGTGAACGATCCGTCGGCGTTCTGGAGCAGGACCTTGGTCGTCGCCTCGCTGTTGTTGGTGATGAGCAGGTCGGGCCTGCCGTCGGCGTTGATGTCCCCGCCGTCCGCGCTCACGACATACTGCGTGAACGAGAGCGTGCGGCTGAGCGTGAATACCCCCGCGCCGCTGTTGAGGTGGATCGACAGCGAGCGTGCATTCACATTCCCGGCCAGGATGTCGCTATCCCCGTCGGCGTCGATGTCGATCAGCGCCACGTACCCCGAGCCGTCGCCGGCGGCCATCGTGGACGGTGCCGCAAAGGTCCCGTCCCCGTTCCCGGTGAAGATCGAGCACGTGTCGCTTCCCTGGTTGGCGACGACCATGTCAAGCCTGCCATCCCCGTTGAGGTCCGCCGCCGCGACCGTTCCCGGCGCATCGCCCACCGCGTAGATCGCAGGGGCGCTGAACGTGCCGTTGCCGCTTCCGATCAGCACGCTGACGGCGTCGCCGGCGTTGTTTGTCACCGCAAGGTCCTTGACCCCGTCGGCGTTGAAGTCAGCCGCGATGACATCCCGCGGGGTATACCCCAGGGGTGAGAGAATCGCCGTGCCAAGCCGGGGCATCTGGCCGGGCTCGGTGATGTTCGGTGAAACCGAGATCCCCGAACTCCCCGCCGTTAGGACGTCGGGCTTCCCGTCGCCGGTGAAATCCCCGACGGTCGCCGCGTTGGAAAAGCCCGTGAATCGGTAGTTGCCGTTGCTCGCGTCGGTATCACCCGCCCGTCCGATCAGCATGTACGCGATGTGTGCAGACTTGAAGCTCGGCGGAAGCGTGGAGCATCCGGTGGGATTCGCCTGGTTGCACGAGCACCGGCCATCCCCGCCTTCCACACGTGCCGCGATCATCGAGGCCATCAGCTTGGCGGGAACATCCCCCGGTGTGTCGATGATCGCCTGCACCGCGTGATCCACGACCTCAGGGCCCCACAGAACATTCCCCTGCACGGCGTAGACAAGATCCCCGTGCGTGCCGATCGTGCCCCCCTTCCAGATCCCCGCGCCCGTGCCCGAGAAGGTCGCCGCGCGGCCGTGCACATCCACGATCCCGTACTGCTTGTTCTGGTGCGATGAATCAAAGACCGAGAGGCCGACAAGGATGTCGTCGGGCGAAGTTCCGTTGTAGAAGCCGTCGCGGATGAACGTGCGGTTCGTCCCCGTCGAGTCGACAAACGACTGTGCGGTCGCCCCGCCAATCCCCACCAAAAGCACCGGCGTGTTGGCCTGGAGGTCAAAGCTCGTCAGGCATGTCGCCGATGCGACCGCCACTTCCCCCGTCCGGGTGTCGCAGATCACGATCGACCATGTCGCCGAAGCGCCACCCGCCGCCGCGGAAATCGCCGCCGCCATCGACACCGCGGCCCTTCGAACGCTGAATGCGACCATGCGGCTCAACCCCATCCCAGTGCGTCCGCGACAAATCATGATGTGTGCTCCATCGGCAGCGAACCAGACCCCAATGAACCGGTACGGCCAGACTCGGGAAGTGCTTTCAAATCAATCCCCGGGCAGTCCCGAATGGGACCCCAAGGTGCCAGAATCCAAGGCAGGCCACTCTAACCGCCCCTCGAAAGAACCAAAAGGCCAATCAACATCGCCATCGCACGTACGCAACCCCGTGCAAAGCCCCGGAATCGCGATGCACACAACTTCGATGGTGCAATGTTACCGGATGCAGTTAGGGTTAACACCACCCGGTAGTGGGTCTTCCTCCCGGTGACCACCATGGGCAGAATATTCCCGGAAGTTCGCTATTTTTGCTTGCGAAAATGGGTAATGCCGATTAGTCTGGTAACACACTGATGAGGCGCGTGGAGCACACCTGCTCATCGCACCCCAGTGACACGAGAGATCGGTCAAAGCACAACGGGGCCGCACTGGCGAGGATCGCCATCACGGCTTCTGAAAGACCGAATGCAGGGGCGGAGCCAACATCGCAACGTGCGAGCGTCGCACAGATCGCGGTTTGTTCGTCGCATGGATTGTCGCACGGGTCGTCGCAGTGCCGGGTTGAACAGGTTCGGCCGAGCCGCTGGGCTCAAAGGTCGAAACCTCGAATGAAAGAGCGTCGGTGATGCACCGCCCTCTTGAACTCGCAACTCGGCGTGACCGCGACGGGCTTTTTCGACCGCCACCTGCCCACCAAGTCCCTCCCTCCACAGCCTCTCCCCGGCGCATGTTTGCCGGGGAGAGGCCCCCTTTTTGGTCCCTTCCCTTCGCACAGCCTCGTGCGTAAGACCATGGCGTTCAACGAGTTGACTCGTCAGACGCCCCAAGAGGAGGGCCCGAGTCGCATGCGACGAGGGCCTCGTGGCACTAGCACGAACGACCCATCCAGATCCTTTATTCCATGTGCAGTTGGAATTCTCACCGACGTCCGGCGCTCGTCCCATCTTCCGATAGAACCCGCTGAAAGCGGCGTAGAACGCCCCTCTCGCCGACCACCGGCGTCCCTCCACCCGGATCCTTCAGCCTCTCCAAGGGGGGCAGTTCCCGCTCCCACCAGTCGATGCGTGCCGGATCGATCCGAACCCGCGTCAGGCGCTGCGAATCCGTCCCGGATACGCCGGCCTTCGCGAGAGAAATCCCGTCATACGCCCCGTCGGCCCCCACGCGGATCTGAACCACCCACGCCTCATCCATGTCCAGGGTGTCGGGGTCCGGGAGATCGAATTGCGGCCCCGTGTCTGTCGGCGACTCGGGCTCTGTCGACGGCGCTGACAAGGTTTTCCTCACCGGCAAGTCGAGCATCAAGAGGGTGAACGCCTCCCGCCCATCCTCTGCCCCGGTCTCAACGCGCCCCGTCTCGACCAAGTGCAGCAGCCTTCGCTCCTGCCCCTGCCGGCTCTCTCGCTCGAACGGGCGTTCCCCTTCGGAATGGGCGGGGAAGCCTTGCTCGGCGAGCAACCACACGCCGTCGCTCCGCTCGGGCCACACGCGTCGGACATCGAGCCGGGTGCGTCTCTCGTCCTTGAACGACCCCTGCAACCAGGACGAGAGCTGGGTCAATGTCGCCCCTGGGTTTGATCGATCAAGCGAGCGCGGGGATGTGCAGCCGGCAAGCGTGCACAGGAACGAGGCAAGCACAATCACACCCGCACGTACGCCCCCGAGATAGGTCCGGCGATGTCGCATGTGCATGTGCACTCATGCCTCCGCGAGCGGGCGGACCAGCGCCATCGCCTCTTCGGGGCGTGGCGGGTCGGAGAGATCGATCGGTAGATACACGCCGCGCTCGTGATCGCTGTTGAGCACCACCGCGTTGGGAGCGACAAACTTGGAGCCGTTCTCGGCCTTCTCGTGCCCGAGGATGAAAAGATACACGCCCCAGCGCTCGGTGAGGTCTTCGAGCAGCTCCGCGTCGTACGCACGTCCCCACACCATCAGGTGTGCAGACCCGCGCCGCGGCTCATAGTCCTGCGGCTCCAGCGATCTTGAGAGAATCGCGGGATCGAATCGCTGCATGATGGCGGCGGGGGGGACGCTGTGTGCACACAGGATGTCTCCGCGCGGACAGACGCACCGCAGCGCCAGCGGCATCGAACGCACAAATTCCCCGATCGCGTCGTTCACCGCCTGCGATTCGCTCCCAAACACGTACTCGACGCCCTCGTTGAAGACCTCGACAACCTTCACGCCGTCCTTGACGATCCCGGCGCCTGCGATCTGCGAGAGCTCGTGGTTGCCAAGAAGGATGTGGACATGCTCGGGGAAGCGTGCCTTGAGATCCGCGGCACGCGCCAGGACGCGGTAGCTGAAATCCATCCCATTGATCAGGCGGTCGCCGTGGATGAGCTCGTGGAGCGTGAGGTGCGAGGGCGGCGAGGCGGGGTCGGGACCATCTCCCTCCATCCCCGCGAGCTTGAGGAGCTTGGCGTAGTGGATCGGGTTGTCGTGGAGGTCGCCGGTGGCGATCAGCCTTCCGGGCGCGGTGATGACGTCGATCGAACCCTGCCTGCAGGGCGCGGTGAGATTGGCCTGCGTTCCGCGCTGGAACGCCTCGATCACCGACGCTGAAGATTGCAGGTCGATCGCGGGCACAGAGGGACAAGTGTACTCGCAATCCGCCTCCGCAGGGGTTGACCCTCCCCTGGCCGACGCTGAATCACTCAGCACCCTTGCTCAAAATCATGGATGAACTCTGTGAAGTCGTCGGTGTCGACAAAGCCGGTTCCGTCGTAGTCTGCGTCCTCATCCCCAGCCTCAAAGGCCGCAATGAACGCCGTGTAATCATCGATATCGACGTAGCCGGAAAGATCAAAGTCCGAGGGACAGGTCAGGATCTCCACCGTGATCGGCGGCGTGAGCAGCTCGCCGCACTCGGTGGTGATCACCACCTCGTAGAGCCCGGCGTTGGCGGGCACGGCGCCCTCGATCGTGAGCACGGGGCCCGAAGCACCCGAGATCAATGACCCCCCGGGCCCCGGGCCATCGCTCAAGACAACCTGGTTGTGCAGCCACAGGTACATTAACTCACCCGCTCCCGCGGCCTCGATCTCAAGCGTGAGGGTCTCACCCGACTGTACCTGCATGTCCTCTGGCGGAGTGACGACGACCGGGCGGCAGGGTTCGAGCAGGAAGGCTCGCCCCCCGGAAAGCTCGTTGGTCCTGCCGACGATGAAGCCGCTGTCGCTGATCTCCTCGGCGGTCGTCATGATGTGCCCGGAAGGAATCTCCGCCGTCACGGCGTTGAGATCGATCGCGGTCGAGTCGGGCGCTTGCC
>DATGXW010000295.1:0-5219 GCA_035298585.1 Phycisphaerales bacterium | reverse complement strand
GGGTTGTCGGGTCAGGCCACGCTCGAGACCAGCAACGGAAACGTTCTGGCGACGGGCCACGCCGGCGCCATCACCGCCGACACCAGCAACGGCAACATCATCCTCAAGAACGTCGGAGCCCCGGTCAAGGCCGACACTTCCAACGGCAAGATCACCGTGGAGCTGGCTTCGGACGCGACCGGCCCGCTCGAGCTTGATTCATCCAACGGCAGCATCGACGTTCTTCTCTCCCCGGCTTTCGTAGGAGAGATCCACGCCGACACGAGCAACGGCAAGGTGCTTCTCCAGGATCTCAAGAGCGCGACGGTCCACCGCTCCGAGAAGACCAGTGCGTCGGTCTCGATCGGACAGCCCGCGGGCGGCAAGAAGTCCACCCTCGAAACCAGCAACGGATCGATCACCGTGCGTGCGCCCAAGTAACTCGGGCAGTCATCCCCGCCGGATCCTGCCTGGCTTCTTCACGGCCCCGCCTGGCTTCTCCAAAGCCCGCGCTTTCTTGATATCCCGGCGGGCCTGACGCTACCCCCGGGCAGTCAATCTCTTGGAGCGGCGGCGTTACCGGAAAATCAGCGCGGCCGCATACACTGCGGGCATGACCGTCAAGGACATTCTCACGAAGCTTGAATCCATGGGGGACGACGCTCGCCGCAGGCACAACGCCAAGGCCGGAGCGCCCGAGAATCAGTTCGGGGTCAAGCTCGGCGATCTGCGCACGTTCGCCAAGAAGCTCAAGAGCGATCACGCGCTGGCGCTCAAGCTCTGGGAGACCGGGAACGTCGAGGCGCAGTTGCTGGCGACGCTCCTGATGAAGCCCAAGTCGCTCTCCGCCGCGGAGCTGGACAGGTTGACGCGTTCAACGACGTGCACACAGGTTGCGGACTGGCTCAACACCTACGTCGTCGCCGTCCACCCCGAGAACGAAGAGCTTCGGACCAGGTGGATGAAGGACAAGGACCCCTGGGCCCTGCGGGCGGGTTGGCACCTCACGGCTAGCCGCATCAACAAGGGCCGGGATGAGGACTTCGACCATGCCGCGCTGCTCGACCGCATCGAGAAGGAACTTCCCAAGGCCAGGCCCCAAGTCCAGTGGACGATGAACAACACGCTGGGAGCGATCGGCATCCGGCATGAAAAGCACCGCCCACGCGTGGTCGCGATGGGTGAGAAGATCGGTTTGTACAAGGATTGGCCGGTCGCCAAGGGATGCACACCGCCGTACGTGCCCGTCTGGGTCGCGGCGATGACAGCGCCGCGGAAGAAGCCGCCAGCGCGAGGCGTCCGCGGGAAGGCGTGATCGGCCAGTCTTTCAGGACAACCCGAACAGGATGCGACTCGGCGTGCACGCTGCCAATTCGGCAGCAGCGTCCCTGGTATCGAGAGAGGGCCATGCCGATTTGAGGATTTCCCGGCTCTCCGTAAGCCGGTTTTCACGCGCGAATCGCCATAAGAGCGGGGTGTCAAGCACGGGTGTGACGGCTCGGATTGGCATGCCCCTTGCCTTAGTCCATACGCCGGTCGTTGGAATGCACGGCGGGCGAGAGGAAGCACGAACCATGTCCAAGATCATCGGCATCGACCTGGGTACGACGAACTCCTGCGTGGCGGTCATGGAGGGTGGCCAGCCCAAGGTTCTCATCAACAGCTCCGGCAATCGAATCACTCCCTCGGTGGTTGGTTTCACCGACAAGGGCGAGCGCCTGGTCGGCCAGCCCGCCAAGCATCAGCAGGTGACCAACCCCAAGAACACGATCTACTCGATCAAGCGGTTCATGGGTCGCCGTCGCGTCGAGGTTTCGGGCACCGGCGAGTCCGGCTACGGCAAGGGCGGCAATGAAGAGGGGAACGTCCCGTACACCATCACGGGCGGCGCCGACGAATTCGTGAAGGTCCGCGTCAATCAGGGTGAGTTCACGCCCCAGCAGGTCTCGGCCTTCATCCTCCAGGATCTCAAGAAGACGGCCGAGGATTATCTCGGCGAGAAGGTCGAGCGCGCGGTCATCACCGTGCCCGCCTACTTCAACGACGCGCAGCGGCAGGCGACCAAGGATGCGGGCGAGATCGCCGGCCTCAAGGTTGAGCGCATCATCAACGAGCCCACCGCCGCGGCACTGGCCTACGGGCTCGACAAGAAGAAGAACGAGAAGATCGCGGTCTTCGACCTGGGTGGCGGTACGTTCGACGTCTCGATCCTGGACATCGGCGACGGTGTCTTCGAAGTCCTGTCGACCAACGGCGACACCCACCTGGGCGGCGACGACTGGGACCAGCGCCTGATCGATTTCCTGGCCGAGGAGTTCCGCAAGAAGGAAGGGATCGACATCCGCAAGGACCCGATGGCCCTCCAGCGCCTCAAGGAAGCGGCCGAGAAGGCCAAGATCGAGCTCTCCACCATGCAGGAGACCACGGTCAACCTGCCCTTCATCACGGCCGACCAGACCGGCCCCAAGCACCTCCAGGTCTCGATCACGCGGTCCAAGTTCGAGTCATTGTGCAACGACCTGTTCGAGCGGCTCAAGGTCCCGTGCCAGAGTGCACTCCGCGACGCCAAGCTCGACGCGAGCAAGATCGACGAGGTCATCCTCGTCGGCGGCTCGACCCGCATGCCCCGTGCACAGCAGATCTGCAAGGAGATCTTCGGCAAGGAGCCCAACAAGAGCGTCAACCCCGACGAGGTCGTTGCCATCGGCGCGGCCATCCAGGGCGGCGTTCTCATGGGCCAGGTCAAGGATGTTCTTCTCCTCGACGTCACCCCGCTCTCCCTGGGTGTTGAAACCCTCGGCGGCGTGATGACCAAGCTCATCGAGCGCAACACCACGATTCCGACGAGCAAGAAGGAAACATTCTCGACGGCGGCCGACAGCCAGACCAGCGTCCAGATCCACGTTCTCCAGGGCGAACGCGAGTTCGCACGCGACAACCGGACCCTGGGCCAGTTCGAGCTCTCAGGAATCGCCCCCGCCCCGCGCGGCACGCCGCAGATCGAGGTCGAATTCGCCCTCGACGCCAACGGCATCCTCACGGTCACGGCCGTCGACAAGGGCACGGGCAAGAAGGCCGACATCAAGATCTCCAACTCCGGCGGCCTGTCGAAGGATGAGATCGAGAAGATGAAGCGCGACGCCGAGGCGCACGCCGCCGAGGACAAGGCCCGGCGCGAGGTCGTCGACCTCAAGAACCGCGGCGACGCCATGGTGATCCAGACCCGCAAGGCCCTCGAAGAGCACGGCGGCAAGGTCGGCCCGGACGTCCGCGGCAAGATCGAGTCGGCGATCTCGAACCTTGAGAGCAAGATCAAGGGCGACGACAAGGCCGCCATCGAGGCGGCCATGAAGGAGCTTGAGACAGCGAGCATGGAGCTCGGAAAGGTCGTCTATGAAGCCAGCAAGAACGCGGGCGCGGCACCCGGCGGGGCGGCGGCAGGTGGCGAGACGGCATCGAGCGGCTCGTCCAAGAAGGACGATGTGATCGATGCCGAATTCAAGGTCAAGGATGAGTAAGCCCTGAGCACACCCGCGTGAAACCACGGCATCCCCGGTCGATCGGCCGGGGATGCTTGTTTTTGGGCGCAGGACGCGTCAATCCCATATGGCCCTGTAGTCCTTGGGCGATTCCCCGGCGTGCGTGAAGATGCCCAGGTAATCGTTCACGCTCCGCGGATCCTCGGGCTCATCAAAGAAGATCGAGTCCGGCCGTGTGCTGTGCTCCCGCGTCTCGTAGCGCCGATCCAGCGGGTTGACCCTCGCGCTGTGCCTGATCAGGTCTTTGTGGAACCGGGCGCTCATGTCCATCGCGAGGATGTGCCCCGACCATGCACGTGCGGCGGATGCGTCCTTGAGCGCCGTGTCGGCGGGTTCTCCCTCCTCCGTGGGATCACTATCCGTGCCCGCGTCACCGCCGCGAAACGCGACCTTCCCGTCGACCTCTTCATCCGAACCCGGGAGCGGCGATTCCCACAGCCGCATCGAGTGTGCATCCAGATTCCGCAGGTACGTCCCGAATTCCCCGTTGTCGTTGGGCTTGATCTCCGCGATCTCGGGGCCCCGGTTGGCCAGGAGCGGCGCAGGCCCGATGTCCCATGATTTCCAACGCGCAAGCCGCCCACCCGCCGGCTGCAAGTGTGCATAGCTCACCGACCCGCCGCCGCTCGATGTGAAGTCCGCCGAGAAGGCCGGATCCCACAACGCCAGCTGCGGGTCGACCGCCTTGGGTGGATTCGTGTACGCGTACTTGTCTTCAACCTTGATCCGCCTGTTGCGCTCCACCGGGCTTACCAGCATCTCGGGCGGCACAAAGCCGTTGAAGAGAAGCATCGACATGATGTGCGATGTCGTGTCCTTCCCCCGCCCGGGCGTGGTGATCGTCTGGTTCTTGATGTCGAAGGCCGAGGGGAGCGGAAATGACTCGGCGTTGTTCTGCGCCCAGATGACCATGGCCTGACCGATGCCCCGGAGGTGCTGCTGGTCCTTGGCGAGCAGCGCGGTCCGCGAGGGCGGTGTGCCATCCTTGACCGATGGCTTGCCCGGCTGTCCGCCAAGCGTAGCAACCGCCGCCGCGGAGAGTCCGCAGCAGAAGACGACCATCGTGGAAACGACATCCGTCCGTGTGCATCCTCGCCGCTTCATGTTCCAACCTCCCCGTGCGGTCACACCACCTGGTGATGGCGGCACAGAGCGGTCTACCGCCTTCACCAGGCCTGGGTTGCACGGACCTGGTCGTGGAGGCGATATTGAGCACCACCGCCGCGCGACGACCGGCAAAGAAGGCGTCCCGGCCGTGAGGTTTACACCGTTGGCCGGCCAGACCATCCCGCCCACACCGCGCGGTACTTCGCCGCCATGGCCTCGAGCGCCGCTGGAATCACCCGCACCTGCCCGACCGCCGTGATGAAGTTCACGTCGCCACCCCAGCGAGGTACCAGGTGCACATGCAGATGCTGCGGAACGCCGGCTCCCGCCGCACGTCCCTGGTTGATGCCGGTATTGATCCCCTGTGGCTCAAGGGTTCGCTGCATCAGGTCGGTGGCCGCCTCGACCAGTCGCCACAGTTCCGCCCGCTGCGCGGGCTCATAATCGAGCAGGGTCGGCCGGGCTTCACCCAGCGCCACCAGCAGGTGTCCGCTCGCGTAGGGAAACGCGTTCAGCAGGATCATCCCGTGCACACCGCGCACGACGACGTGGTTCTTCACGTCCGACGCGGGATCACGCCAGTAGTCGAGCATG
>DATGXW010000294.1:0-18240 GCA_035298585.1 Phycisphaerales bacterium | reverse complement strand
ATGATGATTCGGTCCGTCTTTCCCGCATCGCGACGGTGCTGGACTCCCTGGGCTACAAGCCGCACCCGGCGCGTGACACCAATGCACGCCAGCTCCGCAAGGCCGAGGATCGCCGTCACCTGGTCCGTCTGGCGGTCGCGGGGGCCTGCGCCGGCAACGCGATGCTCTTTGCGATCGCGCTGTACGCGGGGCTCTTTGACTGGATCGACGGTGCACACGTCCAGTTGATGCGCTGGGCGAGCATGGGCGTGACGCTCGTCTCGCTGGCGTGGCCGGGGCGCGTGTTCTTCACAAGCGCCGTGGCGGCGATCCGCATGCGCACCGCACACCTGGACATCCCGATCGCGCTGGCCCTCGCCGCCGGGGGCGTGTGGTCGGTCGTCTCCACCCTTCGGGGCGTCGGCGAGGTGTACTTCGATACGCTGAGCGTCCTGGTCTTCCTGCTGCTCGTGGGACGGTTCATCCAGCATCGCCAGCAGCGGTGGGCCTCGGACGCGGTCGAACTGCTCTTCTCGCTCACGCCGACCTCCGCGCGGCGAGTGGGCGCCGGTGCACCTGGGGGTGAAACCGTCGAGGAAGTGCCGGTCGAGTCGCTGGCCGAGGGGGACATTGTCGACGTTCGCGCGGGAGATTCATTCCCCGCCGACGGCGTGGTGGTCCGCGGAGAGTCGCTGGTTGATCAATCGCTGCTGACGGGTGAATCAAAGCCCGTGCCGCTGGGCGAGGGAGCGCTCGCGGCCGCGGGGGCGATCAACGTCACATCAACCCTGCGCGTGTGCGTCACCGCCACCGGCGAACGGACCCGCGTCGGCAAGCTCATGCGGATGGTCGAGGAGTGTTCTCGGCGGCGGGCCCCGATCGTCCGGCTTGCGGACCGGATCTCAACCTACTTCACGTACGGGATGCTCGGGACGGCGGCGCTGACGCTGCTGGCGTGGCTATTGATCGAGCCTTCGCACGCACTTGAGAACGCGGTGGCGCTGCTGGTCGTCACGTGCCCGTGTGCACTCGGCCTGGCAACGCCATTGGTGCTCACGGTGGCGCTCGGACGCGCTGCGCGGGCCGGGATGCTCATCAAGGGCGGGGACGTTGTTCAGCGGCTCAGCAAGCCGGGAGCCATTTTCCTCGACAAGACCGGAACGATCACCTTTGGACGCATGTCGCTGGTCAGGTGGGAGGGCCGGTCGTGGGTGAAGCCGCTCGTGGCGTCGCTCGAGGCTGGATCGAACCATCCGATTGCGACCGCGCTGGTCCGCGAACTTGGGGTTGGCGCGGTTGAGCCGAGCCGGAGCACGCAGACCACCGGCGGCGGCATGCACGGGCGCGTCGGCGACCATGAGATCGCCGTCGGTTCGCCGAGCTTTGTGCGCGGGTTTGCCCCACGGGATCCAGACGGCCTGTGGGAACTCGAGGACTCGATCGTGTCGGAGGGATTGACGCCCGTCGCGGTGATGGCCGACGGTCAGCTCGCGGCGATCGCGGGGGTGGGAGACCAGGTCCGCCCCGATGCGCTGCGCTCGATCCAGGGACTGATGGATCAGGGATGGCGCGTCGAGATGCTCTCGGGGGATCATCCGCACGTGGCACAGGCGATCGGCCGCCAGGTCGGCATCACCGCCGATCGCGTGCGGGGGGCGATGTCGCCCGAGGGGAAGCTCGACATCGTGCGCAGCGCTTCGGTGCATCAGGCGACGGTGATGGTGGGGGACGGGGTCAACGATTCTGCCGCGCTCGCGGCCGCGGGCGTGGGCGTCGCGGTCCACGGCGGCGCGGAGGCTTCCCTCGCGGCGGCGGATGTGTACCTCAACACGCCGGGCCTTGGCGGGGTGGTGGAGTTGATCGAGGGAAGCCGCCGGACGATGGGCGTGATCTGGCGGAACCTGGGCGTATCGGTGCTGTACAACCTCACCGCGGGCACGCTCGCGGTGACGGGACACATGAACCCGCTCATCGCGGCGATCGTGATGCCGATCAGTTCGCTCACGGTGCTCATCCTTTCGTACAAGTCGCGAACCTTTGGAGGCCGGTCATGAGCGTCATCTTCGTCGTTCTTCCGATGGCCGTGATCCTCGCCGGGCTTGCGGTCTGGGGGTTCATCTGGGCGGCGCGCCAGGGACAGTTCGATGATGTGGACACGCCTGCGTACCGCGTCGCGCAGGATGATGATTGAGGAGCGCCGGCGATGGGAGCTTCTCGGACCTTGCGGCAACGTCCCGGCCGAACAGTCCGCACACACCGTGCCGGGAAGTGTGCGGCGGGCATGATCGCTGGGCGAATCTCGCGCTGGAATCCGATCTAACCCGTACGGGCACGAGGCGCTCGTACGGAGAAGGTGATGTCCAACATCCTGCGAGAGGCCCAGGCGCGTGCCTGGACAGTCTGGACGGTGGCGACGGCGTTTGCCGCCGGACTTGCCGCGTTTGGATTCCAGGGTGAGACCAGCGATGAGGGGATGCATGAACTGGGGCTGCTCTTTGCGGCCTACGTCCTGTGCATGGGCGTTATTTCCGGACGTGCCAAGGACGTGACGACGCTCCTGGTCGTGCTATGGGGCGGGACGATGGGGCTCTGGTGCAACCGCTGGCTGGAGATGTGCTCGCGCTCGATCGCGCAGTTCGGGCCGCAGCTTGGGATCGGTTCTCAGAGCGCGATCGAATCGATGAACGTGCCGTTGGCGGTCGCGAGCGCGGGCTTTGTGAGCGCTGGATTGCTCCTGGTTGCGACGCGATCGACGCGTGTGGCCTGGACGTGCGTCGGCGCATCGATCCTGGCGGGAGGCGTGCCGTTCTTTGCGAACGATGTTGCACACGCATTGCCGTGGGCGGCGGTCGGCTGGAACGCGCTGGTCGCCGGCGCACTGGCGGTCTGGGCGGTGGATGAGCGCCTGCGCCGGGGTGGGGATCGCTGCCGGGCCTGTGGAACCGATGTGCACGGCCTGACGAGCCCGGTCTGTCCCCGGTGTGCAGCGCCCCTCGCGGAGCGGTCTCGCCGGCCCGGGCCCTACGTCACCGTGCCCCCGGCCCAGAATCGCCGGCCCGTGTGAGCCGCGAGTTCAATCAAGAGCGCCCAGTTCACGTGCAAGGCTCGTCCAACCTTCGAGCTTCCCCTTGCGCTCGGCGAGGCGGATACGCCTGCGCGAGGGGCGCCAGTCAAAGAGCCTGGTCTTGAGGTAGAGCGTTCGAGCCCGCGCTGCTTCGGCCGACGCCTTGTCCTTCCACGATGCGGGCGCGCCCGCGGCGATCCAGCGCAGCTTGGGCTCTCCCCGGCAGATGCTCCCGCGCAGTCGGGCCAGGTACTCTGTGGTCTGCCGACCGGCGGGGATGCGGTGGAGCATCGGAGCTCTCGGCTCCCACCAGATCTCCCACCCCGCCTGGCGGATCAGGAAGCAGACCTCTGCATCTTCTGCGCCGCACTCCAGGCTGGCGCCGGTCCGCGCGACCAGCCGCGAGCTCGTCATCCATCCCGATTCCTCGAACGCCTGCCGCCGCAGCGCGAGCGAGGCTCCCATGAGAAAATCGAGCGGGTTCTCGAGCCTTCGCGGCGCGGGACCAAAGTCCTGATCTCCCAGCGACTGGACATAGATCCGCGCAAGCTTCGTCGGACCCGCTTCCCACTTGGGCTTCACGGGCCCGCTGGCGGCCCCCGCGCGCGGTTGTTCATCAAAGAGCTGGGCCAGCCTCGCCGCCCACGCCGGGTCGGGAAGCGTGTCATCGTCGGTGAGCATCATGTACGGCTCATCGGTCGACCGGATGAGCGTTCGCATGGCCTCGACCTTGCCCGGCCTGGGCTCGGCGATCACCTCGATGGGCATCTGCGGGTGCCGACGTGCAAACGAGCGGATCGCCTCCGACGTCCCATCGGTCGAATTGTTGTCGACGACCACCGTTCGCGTGACGCGACCGTGCAGGCGGTCCTGCGCCACCAGCGCTTCGAGCGTCGGGATGATGCGTGTCGCGGCGTTGTAGGCGCAAACGCCGATGACGATGGATTCGGGCATGCGGGTGGATGGTACGTGGGGTCAGGCCGCCCGCGTGGGTTCTGCATCCGGCTCGTGAACAGGTGTGGGCGGCTCACCGTGCGAGAGAGCGAGGAACTCTGCATTCGACACGCCTCTGGAATGGAGATGGTTCACAAACCCGCATTCAGGGCACTTGATCGCGTCCTGTCCGTCCTGCGCCTTTCCCGGCGTCAGACCGAGCAGTCCGTACGAACAATCCGTGCACCGCATGGACGTGATCCGCCTCCGCACAAGCCTGCGGATGCAGTAATCGCGTATGGACAGACCCGCGATGACCGCCATCACGAACGGGGCGGCGACAAGCAATGCGTAGACCGCCGTGTGCACTCGATTGAAAAAACGCGAGAAGTGCGCCTCGGCCCGGTCGAGCAGGATAAACCCGCCGCCGATGATCCCAAAGACGACCAGGAGCGCGATGCAGGTGGACACCGCCATCCGCGCCGGTTGGCGGACCTGCGCCAGCCAGATGAACCGCTCGCACTGCGTGTCGGTGAACGAGTCGAGTTCCGGGAACGCACGCGCCAGCTTGGAGAATGGCAATCTCATATGGATGAAGGCCCGCGTCGCTGTGCGGGCCTCCATCCATCATACAGAAGGGAACGAGAAGCCGGGAATTGCCTTGAAGGCCCCGCGCGCCGGTAATCAGCTCTTGCGCAGCGGCTTGGTGCGGCTGCGCGAAACGCGGCGATCAATGGCGCGGCGGAGCTTCTGTGCAGCGCGGTCGATCGCGCCGTAGAAGTCCGTGCTCCGCACCTTCACCGCGATCGCGCCCGAGCCGTGGATGTGTGCAAACGCGGTGCACGATTTGTCGACGCCGCCCTTGGGGCCGTTGACGTCCGTGATGCGGACCTGGACGTCGCCCAGTCGGTCGGCAAAGACCTTGAGCACGCTCGTGAACTTCTGCGTCACGTGGCTCACAAGCGCGTTGCTGGTGGGGATCCGTCCGTCGATCAACTGCAGTCTCATGACGTAGAACCTCCTTCAAAGGTGGGTACGAGGAGGTCCGGAGCGGGTTCGCCGGCCACTCCAAAAACCCGACATGATGCCTCGATTCGATAGTCCTTTTCGTGCCAGCAAGGCTCAAAAACCAGCGGCATTGCCCGGGGTCGCAAGAAGTTCGGGGTTGCGCGAACGACGCGCCCCGCCGGAACAAGACCCTTATCATCTCATGAGGGGTTCGCATGGGTGCTTCCGAGGCCCCACGCAGTGCCGGGAACAAGCCGGGTCGCGACACAACCACACGCGGAGACGCACACATGACCACCGCAGCCGCCAAGCCGAAGATCGAAGTCTCACCCTCCACCGATCCACTGCAGCTCATCGACGTCGATCACGTCCGGTTCCACGTCGGCAACGCCAAGCAGGCGGCGTTCTTTTATGCACACTGCTTCGGGTTCCAGATCGAGCAGGTCAGCGACTTGACGACCGGCTCTCGTGATGCAGCGCACTATCTCCTCACGCAGGGGAACATCCGCTTCCTGCTCACCAGCGGCCTGACGGCCGAGCACCCCGCCTCGCTCGAAGTGGCGATGTACGGCGACGGCGTGAAGGATGTGGCCTTCACGGTCTTTGACGCGGAGAAGGCCTACGACCGCGCGATCAAGAACGGCGCGACCTCCGCTGCGGAGCCCCGCACGCTCCGCGATGCACACGGATCGATTACGACGGCGAGCATCAAGACCTACGGCAAGTGCATCCACACCTTCGTGAGCCGCACGGGCGGGTACGACCTGGTGAACCTCAAGAAGGGGGGCGTCTTCGCCCCGCAGTTCAAGCGTGTCGAGGGCGGGGTGTGCAACGCCGACGGTACGGCGTGCGGCCCGCAGAGCGGCGTGGGGGGCGCGGTGCTCGCCGTCAACGAGTACAACCGCAAGAACCCCTGCGGCCTCAAGTACGTCGACCACCTCGTCGGCAACGTCGAGATGGGCCGGATGAACCACTGGGTCGCGTTCTACGAGGATGTCCTCGAGTTCTCGATGTTCAAGCACTTTGATGATGCCGACATCTCGACCGAGTATTCAGCCCTGATGTCCAAGGTCATGGCCAGCGGCAACAACCTGATCAAGATGCCGATCAATGAGCCCGCCGAGGGCAAGAAGAAGAGCCAGGTGCAGGAATACCTCGATTGGCACTGCAACACCCCCGGCGTCCAGCACCTGGCGCTGCGGACCGATGATGAGCTCTATTCGATCGCGGCCCTCCGCTCGCGGGGCGTCGACTTCCTCACGCTCCCCGACGCGTATTACGAGAAGGTCTGGGACCGCGTCAACAAGATGCTGACCGAGCACGGCCACGCCGCGGTGAAGGAAGACCACCAGAAGGTCCGTGACCTGGGCATCCTGGTGGATGCGGATGATGAGGGCTACCTGCTCCAGCTCTTCACCAAGCCGCTGCAGGACCGCCCGACGCTCTTCTTTGAGATCATCTGCCGCCGCGGCTCGCAGAGCTTCGGGAAGGGGAATTTCAAAGCCCTCTTTGAGGCGTTGGAGCTGGAGCAGGAGAAGCGCGGGAATCTGTGATCGCGGGCCTCGGCCAACCACCCGCGCATTTGAGTATGGAACATGCCCCGGCAATACCGGGGCGTGTTGTTTTCTTGGGCTGATTCCACGATGCAACCTGCCTCATTGAGATCGGTTGCCGCACGATCCTGTATCCTGCTGTACATGCGATCGCTCGCCCATTTCCCGCTTGCCGTCCTTCTCTGCCTGTTCGCCGCGGCGTGTTTCCTGGAAACTTCGGGTACACGCTCGCCAGCGAGCACCCGTTCCGCCGCATCGCAGAGTCAACCCGATACCAAGCGAGCCCCAACGCCGGGTGTGCAGTCTCACCCCAAAGCCCCGGCGACCACGCCGCCTTCCGCAGAATCAATCGCGGAGAAGGAATCGAAGCCTTTGAACGTCGTCTTCATCGCCGCCGAGGATGAATACCGCTCCGAGGTCTCGCTCGCCGGCCTGCAGACCCGCGTCACCGAATGGGGGTGGAAATCAACCCTTCTCACGAGCGCTCCCAACCAGTCCGCCGCCGACAACATCCCCGGTCTTGAAGCCCTCGACACCGCCGACCTGGTCGTGATGTACATGCGGTTTCGGACGATCCCGCTCGAACAGGTGGAGCACATCGACCGCTATCTGAAGCGCGGCGGGCCCCTCGTCGGGATCCGCACCAGCACGCACGCCTTTGCGTACCCCAAGGGACATCCCCTTGTCGCGTGGAATGACTTTGGAAAAGACGTGCTCGGCGCACCCTGGATCCGCCATTTCGGGCACGACTCGACCACCGATGTCACCATCGCGACCGGGATGGAGCAGGATGAACTGCTCAAGGGTGTCGAGCCGGCGTTTCATGTGCGGTCGTGGCTCTACGACCTCGAAGACAAGTTCCCGCCCGAGGGTTCGCACATCCTGCTGATGGGCCAATCGTGCGATGAGGCCGGAACACCCGTGATGAGCCGGCGGACCAGCGCGGTCGCCTGGACCCGCCAATCACCCTGGGGTGGCCGCGTATTCACCACGACGCTCGGCCATCCCGAGGACTTTGAGAACCCGTCCGTTCAGGCCCTGCTCAACAACGCGATGCGCTGGGCGATGGGCGTGAAGCCCGTTGAGAAGAGGTCGACCGAGCCGAAACCTTGATTCAACGCGGTCCATGTGCACACGTACCGCGGGCGGTGCATCAGCGGGATCGATCCCGTGCTTAACTGGCGCGCAGGTGCGCCGTCGATTCGGTGCTTCGGCGCACCGTGCCTCCGACGGCCATCGCCGCGGCGATCAGGACCAGGTTCTTGATGATGTACTGCCCCTCAAGGGTTGGCGCCCAGGGAATGTGCGTAAAACAGACGTCGGGCAGCAGCACCAGCGGGAGGAATGTCCCCGGCATCTGGAGTGCAAGCAGCAGGATGGAGAGGCGAATGAGCGGCCGCCAGAGCATGCACAGGCCGATGAGGACTTCCCACCATCCCAGCACGGGGACGAACCAGGATGGGTCGACCCAGTAGACCGTCCGAGCCACCAGGTCGTTGGCCGGGCTTGTGCCCAGGGGCTTGAGCACACCGAACCAGATGAAGACCACCGCCAGCGAGTATCGCAGCGCGGTGATGGCGTGGCGTTCCATCCAGCCGGCGATCTGACGATCGATGTGCGTGATGTTCATGCAACGGCCTCCGAGGGGGAACTTCACTGTACCCCGCCGATGAATCAGGCTTGGGGGGTAGGATGAAGCAATGCACACCCATTGGCGGCGCCAAAAACTGTGGAACGCGATGATCTCGTGCGGGTATTGGGTTCAAAGTCTCAACGCCGGCATGTGCACATCCACGGGCGTCGATCTGCCTCTGGGCCGGCCTTCTGCCGGCCGGTGTGGCTGCTGCGGGGGATAAGAAGGATCAGGCGATCCGGTTGGGGGGCGGCGTTCCCGCCAGGATCGCCGCGGCATTCTCCGAGACCATCTCGGTCATGAGCCGGCGGTACTTGTCTTCAGCGCTCCCGATGTGGGGGGTCAGCGTCACGTTGTCGAGCCCCAGGAGGTCGGGGTGGACGGTGGGTTCGTGTTCAAAGACGTCGAGCCCAGCGCCGAAGATCCGACGTTCCTTGAGTGCCCGTGCCAGGGCGGCCTCATCGATCACAGGTCCGCGGGAGGTGTTGATGATGATGGCGTTGGGCTTCATGAGCGAGATCGAGCGCTCGTTGATGAGGTGGCGGGTATCGGGCGTCAGCGGGGTGTGGATGCTGACGACGTCGGCCTCGCGGAGCCCCTCTTCGAGTTCAACCCGCCGGGCCGCCAGGGGCGCGAGTTCAAAGTCGACGTGGCGGGAGCGAGCGACGTACATGACCCGCATTCCCCAGCCGATCGACCGCAGCGCGGTGGCGTAGCCGATGCGTCCCGCCCCCACAATGAGGAGATTTCTTCCTGTCAGGTCGGTGCCGAGAAATTCGGTGATTCCGAGCGGTCCCCGGCGCGGGTACTCGGGCGACCGGGCGAAGCGGTCGGCCTCGATGAGCCTCCGCGCGACGGCCAGGAGGAGCGTCCAGGCCAGGTCGGCGGTCCCTTCGGTGACGGCGTGGGGCGTGTTGGTGACGATGACCCCGCGGCTCTTGCAGAGCGGAAGATCGATGTTGTCAAACCCGACCGCAAAGTTGCAAACCCCTTTCAGAGAAGGACCTGCGGCGTCGAGGAAAGCGGCGTCGACGCGGTCGGAGAACATGGTGACGATGGCTGAAGCACCCTTGATTCCGGCGAGAAGATCTTCGCGCGAAGGCTTGCCGTCGCCGAGCGTTTTGATGCTCGCGCGCGGGATGTTGACGGTTCCGGGGACCGAGCGGGTGACGACAACGAGGGGGTTTTCTGGTTGAAGAGCCATGGAGCGAGAGGATAGGCCCGCCAGAAACAAGCGAAAAATGCGAGAGTTTGATCCAAACGCGCGTGATTCTCCGATGAATCACGCGGAAAATGATGTGGAGCGAGCCTGGGCGTGCCGGCGGAGACTGGCACATTCATCAACCCCGGCCACGCAAACCCGCTCCGCATGGATGACTTGGAGATAGCACGATGGCCAAGACCAAAGCCAAGGCAGCACCCAAAGCCCCGAAGATCACCGCTTCGTCGAAGCGCCGTTCCAAGGGCGAGATCTACTCGACCATCGCCGAGCACGTCGGCGTGACCCGCAAGCAGGTCGCCCAGGTGTTCGACGTGATGGGCTCGCTCATCGGCGCTGACCTGGCCAAGGGCTCGGGCGAGTTCGCCGTCCCCGGCCTGATGCGCATCAAGACCATCAAGAAGCCGGCGACCAAGGCGACCACCAAGCCCAACCCCTTCAAGCCGGGCGAGATGATGACCGTCAAGGCCAAGCCGGCCCGCACGCTCATCAAGATCCGCCCCCTCAAGGGCCTCAAGGAGATGGTGTAACACCATCCGCCCTCGTGGGCGGTCACAAGATCATGTGCAAACGCCGCCTTTACGGGCGGCGTTCGCCTTTTCTTGGCGGTGCACATCCTTTGATCTGAACCCCGCAGGTTGACGCACGCGGAGTTTCCGGGAACCGGCCCACACGCTCGGCGTTTCATCACCGTGCGGGAAGAAGTGCATGTGCGCGCCCAGGGAGCTTTGAAATGGTGCACATCTCTCGTCGCAGCGCGGTAGGACTTTCGCTTCAGGCCGGGATGTTCGCCGCGATCGGTGGGCCCTTTGCGGTCGCCGATTCCCAGCCCGCGGGTGGGGGAGACGGCAAAGCCCAGGCGGAGCCCGCCACCCCTTGGCCGGGCTTTCCGCGTCAGAACTTTGAATGGGCTCGAGAAGTGGTGGGGGCATCCCACGGCGACGAGGCCAAGGTTCGCCAACTGGTGACGGAGCATCCGGCGCTGGCAAATGCGGCCTGGGACTGGGGCTTTGGAGATTGGGAAACCGCGCTGGGGGCTGCGGCCCACACCGGCCGGCGATCGATCGCCGAGTTCTTGATTGCACAGGGGGCGCGTCTTGACCTCTTCGCCGCCGCCATGCTGGGCTATGTCGACGTCGTGAAGGCGTGCATCGAGGCCTCTCCGGGCATTCAGCGGACCCGCGGTCCCCATGGCATCCACCTCTTGGCGCACGCCAAGGCAGGAGGCGAGGCGGCAAAGCCCGTCGTGGAATACCTCGAAGCTGTCGGGGGAGCAGGGGACGCGGTCGCGACTGAGCCGCTGACGGCCCAGCAGCGGGAGCGATTCGTCGGCGACTTTGTGTATGGACCCGGCACCGACGACCGCCTGCGAACCTTCGTTCAGAACGAAACGCTCTGGCTTGAGCGTCCAGGCCATCCGCGGCGAGGATTGAACTACCGCGGCAACCAGGAGTTCTCGCCGGTCGGCGCACTGGGCGTGCGCATCCGTTTCGAACTTGACGTAAAACCCCGGAGACTCACCGTGATCGATGGAAAGATGGTCATCACCGCCGCGGAGCAGTGACGCGGCCTATGCCGATCACGGCAACGAAAAGAACCCTCCCCCCATGTTCTTGAGCTGCCCCCTCCGTGCAAGCTCTTCCCATACCGGCCGGGGAAACTGGTTCGGCGGGATGATCCCCATCACGTCCGACTTCTTGCCGGACGTCATCGGCCGCCCTGCACCGAGGCTCGATTCCTGATCGAGCTTGGTCAGCTTCAGGCGCTTCTTGAACGCGCTGAACGCACGCTTGAGTTCATCGTCAGGAATCAAAGGCGCCGCAGGCTGGGGAGTGGGCTGATCGGTCATGCACGCAGGATACCCGGCGGCGGGATCCTTAACACGCGATGGGCTCCGCTCGACCGAGCCGGCGGCGCATCAGAGCTCTCCGATCCCCGTCATCGTCTTGAACGATCTGCCCTCGCGGATCACCTGGCGGATCTGTGAAAGCCGCTGGCCCGCGGGCTTGAGCTGGCCCGCCGCCGAGAAGATGCCGCCGTGGCGCATCTCGGGCGTGGTGGGCGAATCGACCAATTCCTGCCAGCAGATGCTCGTCACGTACGGCTTGGATAGGCACACCTGCGCCACCCTCGTCATGAAGTCGGCCTGCGACTGCTCGCCCCAGGGCTTGCGCCACGTTCCCCCATCCATCGTGTGCAGGGTCGGGCTGTTCGGTGGTGCGGGCGCTTCCAAGGGGGGTGACGTGGGCGCTGCGATCGGTGCGCTGGGAGCGCCAAGCGCTGAGATCGCGATCGGCTTCTCGAGCGCTGCGTACCGGTCCAAGAGCGCCGAGATCGTCATCAGCTCGCGCACCGACTGGCCCGAAACCGGCTGACCGAACTGCAATCGCAGCCCGATCGCGTCCAGGTGCATCCCCACCTGCCCGATCGCGTCGGCAAAGAGCAGGGGCGGAACCGACCGGCGGTTGATCGAGTGGTATTCGCCAAAGGGCTGTGCAATCTCGACCTGCACCTTCCCCGCCGGGTGCAGCTTGCGGACAAGCATGACGCACAGGCGGGTGAGATCGATGATCTGGTCAAACCCGAGCTTGAAGTTCGTATTGACGTTGAGGCCCGAAACGATCGTCCAGCGCGCGACCGTCCTGCGGTACCGCGTCACGACCGCCTGGACATGGTCAAAGACCAGCTGCCGCAGCGTCGCGTAATCGTTCTCCCAGATGTACAGCCACTCGGGTATGCATCCGGGGCGCAGGTCGATCACCGGACCCGCCCACACCGGCAGGCGCGCCTGTCGAACGGCCCATTCGATCCAGCGATCCGTCCCCGCGAAGGCATACTTGCCTTCCTGGGGTTCGAGGTCTTTCCAGCGCATCGGCATGCACACAAAGTCGCAGGCCGACGCGACCACCCTCTGCAGGGGTTCTGTGAATTGCGCCGGGCTGATGGAGCAGCCGATCAGCGGCGTGCCGTGGATGATCGCCATCCCCGCGCCCGGCACGATCGCCGGGGCCAGAGGCTTGGGTGGTTCCTGCGTGATCGCGGCCACGCGGGCAACCGCCACCGAGTATGTCTGACCCGAGATGCGGCCGGCCAGGTTCCGCTCAGCACTCACAAGCGCGAGCCGCTCACCCGCGTCGATGGCAAGCGCCAGGGCCGCATGGGCTAATTTATCGGCCTCGGCCGAAAACCCATGGTGTGCAGTCGCCGTGTGCACATCGGCCCTGGCCCGCTGGGCAACGAGCGCGGCCGTAAAGGCTTGCCGCGCGCGCTCAAAGTCGACCATGATCGGGTCGTCCGCCGGCAGATCAAACAGGCCCCAGTCCTCAAGCTTGTTGAGAAAGAGCATGATCTGGTGGCGGGCCAGTTCGAGCATCAGGAGGTATGGCGCGGGACGTTCAGGGAGCAGACACGTCTTGAGCGTCAGTACGCCCAGCCCTCCGGGCGTGCCCTGGCCCCCACCGGCGGGAATCGGCGAATCGACCGGGATCTGGATGCACAGTCCCGCCGCCTCGGCCCCGGGCTTTTCGCAGATCAGGAGCCCGTCTTCAAACCGGACGTTGCCCGCCAGCGGCAGGTCGTCGGGTCCGAAGATGTGTGCATGGCGTCCCGTCCAGACGCTCATCCCGGGCGCTGGGGTCGCGGAGGTGGAGGTATCAAAGACAGCAAATCTCAGCATTCTCGGGGCAGACCTCCCGAACCAGATCCCGAACACGTCTCGCGGGCAGGACCGACAGTGTAGTGACTTGCCCCGCCCCCGGCAGACCTTCATCGGGTTCACCGAGGGCTCGGGTTCCAACCTTCTACCGCTCGCCGTATGGTTGGTTCATGAGTCCAGCTTCTGAAGTTTCGTCCCCGCGGCCCGTCCTTGCCACGGATCTGGCCCTCCCCGGTCGCCGGGCCGGCAAGGTCCGCGATGTGTACGAACTTCCAGCCTCGGGCGGAAAGCCCGATCGGCTTGTGATCATCGCCACCGACCGCATCTCCGCCTTTGATGTCGTCATGCCCACCCCGATCACGGGCAAGGGTGCTCTCCTGACCGACCTTGCCGTCTTCTGGCTCCGGTTCATTGAACACTCCGGCATCTCCAAGACCCACCTCCTGGGCACAGACCCCGCCGAGATTCCCCGCAACGCCTTTGCGGGCTCGACGACCGCCGCGGACCTGGCCGGAAGAACCATGATCGCCCGCCGCTGCCGGGTGGTGCCGATCGAGTGCGTGGTCCGCGGCTACGTCGAGGGCTCGGGCTGGAAGGAGTACAAGGAGACGCAGAGCATCTGCGGCGTCAAGCTCCCGCCGGGCCTGCGCCAGTGCGACCGCCTCCCCGAACCGATCTTCACGCCCGCCACCAAGGAAGAACTGGGCAAGCACGACGAGAACATCTCCTTTGAACGTGCCTGCGAGATCGTGGGCAGGCCCCTCATGGAGAAGCTCCGCGAACGATCCCTTGCGATCTACGCCAAGGCAGCCGAGCACGCACATGGCCGTGGCATCATCATTGCCGACACGAAATTTGAGTTTGGGATCCCCCTCGATGGCGTGGGTGATGACCCGATCGTGATCGATGAGGTGCTCACGCCCGACAGCTCGCGCTTCTGGCCGATGGAAACCTATTCACCCGGCGGGCCACAGAAGAGCTTCGACAAGCAGTACCTTCGCGAGTACCTCGAAACCCTGGTCGCGCGGCATGCCTGGAACAAGCAGGCGCCCGGCCCCGAGCTCCCGCCCGAGATCGTCGCTGCCACGGTCGAAAAGTACACCCGCGCCCGCGACCTGCTGGTCCGCCCTTGAAGCGTGTGCACATCCTGAAAACGAAAAACGACGCCCGCTTGGGGCGTCGTCTTGACGTCTATTGACCGCCGAGTTCAGGAGCGGTGCGGGCTCTTGGATGTGATGGTCGAGGCCGCGTCGCAGAGTTCCCCCAGCTTCTGGGTCGTCGGAGAGATCATCTCCGAGAGCTTGCTCTGGAAGGATGAAAGCTGCGATTCGATCACGCCCGGCAGGCTTTCAAGCAGCCTGCGGGCCGGCACGAGCCGGTTCTCGATCTCCGCCGCACGCTGCTGGAGGTCCTTGAGCTGCTGCTCGCTCTGGTCGCGGTAACTGGTCTGCATCTCCTGGATGGCGAGCAATGTCGAACGACCTAGGTCGATGAGGCGGGCCGCGATCTCCGCGCCGCTGCGGGCCGTTTCGTCCGAGGCCCGGTCGGCCTCGGTTTTGATCGTCTGGACCGCCGCGTCGGTCGCCACATGGACTTCCTGCGTCTTGCTGATGACTTCCGACTGGGCCTGGGTCAGAACCGCCGAGAGGGTCGCTTCCAGCGTTGCCGCGTGTGCAGTCTTGAGTGAAGCCGAGGTTGCTTCCATCTCCGACGCCGACCGACCCAGGGCCTCGCTCGAGGCGCGGAAGCGCTCGGTGAACTCCGAGGCACGCCCGTCCACTTCCACGACCAGCCCGCGGAGCCGCGTATCCACCTTCACGATCTCGTCGCGTGCACGCGAGAGAACGACGTCGACCTCCTCGCAGGCCCGCTGCGCTGTGCGGTTGAGTTCTTCCGAGGAACGCTGGCACTGGGCCTTGATCGACTCCTGACCGTTCCTGAGATGTGCCTCGATGCGGAGGGTTGCCGCCGTTCCGCGTGCATCGATCGACTGGCTCAGTTCATCCACGCGTGCGGTGTACTGGTCGAGAATCCCCTTGAGACGGTTCTCGCTTGCGGTCTCGAACTCCCGAAGCTGTGACTGCGAGTGATCGACCATCTCGTTGAGCCGGATCGCCGCCCGCTCCTGCTGCATCACCAGGCCCTGCTCGGCGATCTTGAGTTCGTGCGAAACACGCGACGCGAAGCCCTCGGCCTGCTGCTCGGCGGATGTGCGGACCGATTCGACGCGCGCCTGGGCCGCGTCGAGCGCCCCGCGCACAAGTCCCTCGATCGCGATCGCCTCCTGCTGCGAGCGGTTCACCAGCTTGTCAATGTCCTGCATGGTCCGCTCGGCAACCTGACGCCCCTGTTCTTCGAGCCTGGCGTGCTGCGCCCGGGCCTGCTCCTCGGCCTGGCCCAGGTGCCCGTCGATGCGGGCGACCAGTTCATCCACGCGCGTTCGCGCGGAGGCGTGGATCCCCTCGGCACGCTCGGAGTGTCGGTCGAGAAGGTCGCGGATCTGTCCGTCGGCAAGCTGTTCAACCTCGCGAGCCTGCGATGCCGCATGGTCGGTGATCTGACGAAGCCGGTCGGCCGCCGCCACGTGCTTGCTGTGCAGCGCTGTCTCGAACGATTTCAGTTCGCCTTCGAGCCGTGCCGCGGCGTCGGTGATCTGCCGGTCGGCCTGCGTCCGGAGCGATTCGATCCGGTGTGCACTCTGGTCGACCAGGTCGCGCAACCGCAGATCGATCGTCCCGACCTCATCCTGCGACCGCTTGAGCACCGTCTCTGCGTGGCGGGAGATCGTCTCGACCAGCCCGGCGAGCTTCACGTCCGACTGTTCGCGGGCGGCCCGCATCCGATCCTCCGCCGCGTCGAGTTCTTCACCCAGTCGGGCGGAGAGTTCGCCCGCTCGCCGGTCTGCCTGACGGACCGGTTCGCTCAGCCGCTCGGCCGCGGCGTCCACCTGCGTCCGGATCATCTGCTGGAACGTCTCAAGTTCACCGACCAGGCGGCTGCGGGCGCCCTCGGTCAGGGCCCGGGTCTCGGCCGCCTCGGTGTTGAGGCGCTCGCGGCGGGCCTCGATGTCGTCGATCGCGCGCTGGGCCGAGAGCTTGACCGTCTCTTCGTGACGCGCCCCAAGCTCTTCCAGCCGCCGGGAATAGTCACCCAGGCGACTTTCGATGATCTGCTGGATCGACTTTTCGAGCTGATCGGTGAGGGTCGAGCGGTCGAGGGCGAGTTGGACGATGTGCTCAGCCTTGGCGACCCGCTGGTCGAGCGCCGGCGCCACCTTGAGCGCGGCTTCCAGGCGGGTCTGGAGCTGCTTGGTGACTTCCCGCAGGTTGTCGCCCAGCGTCCTGACCTCCACGGCCGTCGTCTTGAGCGAATCGCCCTTGGCGGTCGCGTCGCGGACGAGCTGCCGGAGCGTCGAGGAAAGTTCCTCAAATCCCCGGCGGTCGATCACCTTGGGCGTGATGAAAAGGTCGTCGATGATGCGGTCGGCATCAAGACCCTGGATCGGCGGCGGGTCGCCGGAGGCGACGTCCAGGGTCGATCCCGCGGCGGACAAAAGCGACGATGATGATGAAGCGGCTGCACTCATCTGCAAGCTCCCACCCGGCATCCTGCACCCGGGGCTTGGCGGAGGTAGACATCTCGGATCGTGCCCCGGCCTCATGCCGGGGCGTTCCACGAGGAAGAAGGCATCACTGTCATCGGATTTTCAGTTCTTGCGCGTTGAAAGCGCTGAACCTGCGCCATCGCCCGGGGGTCTAGACTTGCCCGGTGGACCACAAGCACAACGAAGCACCCTCGCGCGGCGGCCAGCGCCCATCCTCTTCTCTTGTCCGGCTTCAACGCGTCCTGGCCGACGCGGGAGTCGCCGCGCGCCGGGTGTGCGAGAAGCTGATCGAAGAAGGCCGGGTCGAGGTCAATGGCGAGGTCATCACCCGCCTCCCCGCCTTTGTCGACCCTCGCCACGACCAGATCTCCGTTGATGGCAAGCCGATCGCCCGACAGGTTGGCGCCGCGGGGCGGAAGCTCTACATCATCCTTCATAAGCCCGAACGCACACTGACGACCGCCTCGGATGAGCCAGGCCTTGAGCGCCGGACCGTGCTGGATCTGATCGACCACCCCGCCAAGCCCCGGCTCTTTCCCGTCGGACGCCTGGGGTGGGATGAGAGTGGCCTGGTGCTTCTGACCAACGATGGCGAGCTTGCCAACCGCCTGACCCACCCGAGATACGGGGTGCCCAAGACGTACCTCGCGGTCGTGAAGGGTGATATCCAAGATGAGGACCTGCACAAGTTTGGCCGCCAGATGTTCAAACTTGAGCGGCTCGCCTCCCGCCAGGAAGGACGCCTGCGCGGCTCGCACGTCGACATGGCCATCTTCAAGCGCGAACCCGGCAAGACGACGCTGCGGGTGACGATGAAGGAAGGCAAGAACCGCTACGTCGCGGAAGTCCTTGGCCAGTCGGGGTTTCCGGTCAGAAAGGTCGCCGCGGTCGCGATAGGTCCACTCCAACTCCGAGGCCTTCCCCTGGGTTCATGGCGCGAACTGACCCGGGATGAAATCAAGCTCCTCCGGGCCGCCTGTAAGGATGATGCAACACCGGAGATGAAATCGGGAATTCGGCCAGATCAGGAAGATGCGCAGAATGTGCGCGTTCCACGACAGTGGGGGGCCAAGCGGGAGGGTCCGCGTCGTCCCCGGGTGGATGATCTTCCCGGTGCCGGTCGTGGAACACGTGGAACACCGTCAATTCCCGAGCAGCCGGCGCCTCGCTCACCTGAATCCCGGACACCTCAATTCCGACCAACGTCCGCGGCGAGAACGATCAGGCCGCCAAGGCCCATGCAGGGCGAGATCGAAAAGACCGGAAACGCCGGGAGTGGCGGGGTTTACATCCCGCCTTCACGTCGGGAACGAAAGAGAGTTGAGTTCGAGCAGGGACGCCTCCAGAAGGAAGTCGACCGGTCGCGCACGGGCGGCAGGGTGCCGCGTGGGCCTTTGGAAGATCCACGGTCCTCGCGGCGACCTGGTTCGGGAGTCCCTGCGCGGCGTTCTGCGGCGGGTGGCCAAAGTCCCGTGAACCGGTCGGCCCGTGGTGAACGCGAGGGTGTTCGCGGAAACAGTCGTGCGGGTAGCCCTGGCGGGGGTGGTGATGGGAGTCGGGGTGCACACGGGGGGGGTCGTGGAAGCGCTCGC
>DATGXW010000293.1:0-11360 GCA_035298585.1 Phycisphaerales bacterium | reverse complement strand
GTTGGGAGCGCCAACATGCTCAGCAACGCGACGCAGGGTCCGACAACCCCGTCACCCAGCGGGCCGCCGCCTGGCTCGACACTCGCCTCCAGCGTCACCCCCAGAGCCTCTACCTCCGCGCCGCCCGCGCCCGGATCGACGAGCTGGCCGGCCGCCCCGAGCAGGCCGACAAGGACCTCGCCGCGTTGCTCGAGCAGTTCCCCATCGCGGGCGTCTCCAAGCAGCGCGAGCGCCTGCTCCGGGGCCCGCTCAAGGACCCCGCCGCCGCCGACAAGCTCGCCCTCGCCCGCCTCGACCGCACCCCCCGCTCCGTCGACGACTCGCTCGAGCTCGCCGAGCTCCACGCCTCCGCCTCGCGCACCGCCGACACGGTCCGCGCGATCAGCCAGGGCATCCCGGCAACCGCTCTCTTCAACACCCAGCAGCGCGACCGGTTGCTCGCCCTGCTCAACCAGCAGACCGCCGCCGCGATCGCAGACGAGAAGGGCGCCGCCGCGGCCGATGTGCTCACGCTGCTTGACCACGCCTCCACGCTCCCGCTCGAGCTCTCGCGCCAGACCTACGAGGCCCGCCTCAACCTGCTCGCGACCCACCGGCCCCACGATCTCAACGCCCTCGTCGCCGCCGCCACCCAGGCCAACACGCTCTACCCCGACGGCTCGACGCTGCTCGTCGCCCGCACCGCCGACCGGCTCACCAAGTCCGCCGCCCCCGCCAGCGCACCCCGCTTCGTCCGCGCCTCGATCCCATCCATCAAGCAGCCCACGGTGCAGCTCTACCTGTACCTGATCTACCTCCTCACCCCACGCTACGGCGACGGCTCCGACATCCAGGCCACCATCGACATGCTCGGCGCTCCCGAGCGCCAGGCGCTCGTGCCCGAGATCGCCGCCGCCGGCGATGACGGCGGCGACCCCGTGCCGTCGGGGCGTGACGCTCAGCTCACCCACATCCTCTACCGCATGGCCAACCGCGCCACGCTCGACGACCGCGCGGACTTCGCGGCGACGATCTACCGCATCGTCATCGAGCGCGAGCCACGGCATGCGATGGCCTGCAACAACCTGGCCTACCACCTCATCGAGCACGGCGGGAGCCTGGACGAGGCGGAGCTGTTGCTGACGGTGGCCTATGAGCAGGACCAGCGGGCGTCGAGCATCCTGGATTCGTATGGGTGGCTGCGGTATCACCAGGGCAAGCTGCGGGACGGCCGCGATGCGGCTGGGAACCTGGTGGAGCCGGGGGCGTTGTCGCTCTTGGCGCGGGCGATGGAGACGCCGGACGGGGCGGACAACGCGGTGATCGCGGACCACTACGGCGATGCGCTGTGGTCGGCGGGGGAGAGGCAGAAGGCCAAGGACATGTGGGAGCTGGCGCGGGTGTCGGCGAAGCGGTTCGTGGACCAGATCAACGCCGCGCGGAGCTCGCCGAACGGGGATCCGGACGCGTTCCGGGTGCAGCTGGCGGAGTTCCGCAAGACCTTGCAGCAGGCGGACGAGAAGCTGCGGGCGGTGGCGGAGAATCGCGAGCCGCCGATTGCCGCCATGCGCGGCGTCAAGTAGAGTTCACCCTTATGGCCGGCCACAACAAATGGTCCAAGATCAAGCACCGCAAGGCCGTGGTTGACAAGCGGCGGGGGAAGGTGTGGACCAAGTGCTCGAAGGCGATCATCGTGGCGGCGAAGAACGGCGGGGGAGATCCGGCGACGAACTTGGCGCTGCGGTACGCGATCGATGAGGCGCGGTACGCGAACATGCCGCGGGAGACGATCGAGCGGGCGATCCAGAAGGGGGCGGTGGGCGGGACGGGGGAGAACTATGAGCCGGTGCGGTACGAGGGGTACGGGCCGGGGGGTGTGGCGATCATCGTGGATGCGCTGACCGACAACCGGACGCGGACGGTGGGCGACCTGCGGCTGGCGTTTGGCAACCACGGGGGCAGCCTGGGGAACTCGGGCTGCGTCGGCTACATGTTCCAGGTGAAGGGGCGGATTCTGGTGCAGGCCCCGGGCGCGAGCGAAGAGAAGATGATGGAGCTCGCGATCGAGGCGGGCGCAGAGGATTGCCTGGCTCCGGACGATGCGTCGGAGGAGCCTTGGACATTTTTATGCGCGGTGTCGCAGTTTCAGGCTGTGAAGGAAGCCATCGAGAAGGCAGGGGTGGGTGATCGCGCGGGCTCGCTCACGATTGCGGAAGCAGAGATCGCGATGGTTCCGAACGACACGGTGGAGGTGTCGGGGGAGGCCGCGGCGTCGCTGACGGAGCTGATCGATGCGATCGAGGATCTGGATGACGTGCAGAAGGTGTACACGAACGCGGGGTGAGGAGAGCGCGGAGTTCGCAGCTCGGATCGCGGAGCGGGGGAGTGTCGGGAGGAATGTCGGATTTCGGATGTGGGATGTCGGAGGTGGGAGCGACAAAGCCCGCTCGCTTCCGCTCGGGGCTGGTTGAGGCGGTCAGCGTTGTGGTTGGGAGCGGGTGGTTGTTGAGGATGGGGAGCGCGATGGTGACGGGGGTGGCTCCACGCTGGCGCGTGGGGTTCGTCAAGGCGGGGGTGGTGGTTGTGGATGGGGAAGTTGCAGGGGGGATGTATGCGTCTATTCCCCTCACCGCCCCCCACCCGCTCGCGGACTCGGGCACCTCTCCCCGCTTCGCGGGGAGAGGGGGCGCGTTGGACGGCGTAGGTGTGGATGTGGGCAGCGTGAGCGTTTTGGGGGTGAAGTTGGCGATGCGGTAGAGGACGGTGGAGGCGCGGCGGGTGGTTTCTCGTTGGCGGTCTTGCTCACGGCGGGATTTGGGGGTTTCGCGTTGGAGGTTGTGGGTGATGTCGGAGACGAAGTCGTCGATGATGAGGGCGAGGGCGCCGACGCACTTTTCGAGATGGGCGGCGGCGGCGGTGCGGGCGCGGCGGGCGTTGGCGAGGTCGGCTTGCGCGAAGAGGGTGGCCGCGTCGTCGGTGGCGAGGTAGATGGTCAGGGCGGCGAGGGTGATGTCCAACTCGTGTGCGATCGACTCGAGGGATTCCTGCGGGGATTGGATCAACTCGAGCAGCACGCGGCGCTCGTGGTCGGTGGGGATGAAGTTGTCACGAGATTCAGACTGCGCCATGCCCCACCCCCTTTCCCGGCATCGCTGCCCCACTGCCCTACTTCCCCACTGCTCCACTTCCCATAGTGTCGCATGGATGCGGGGGGTGATTCAACGGGTTGGTGGGGTTGGGGGTGAAGATTGACGGCGCAGCGACGGGGTTGTGCGCACAACGACGGCGTTGTGTGCGGTTGGGGGTTTGGGATCGGAGAGTGGGAGGCACTGGCCTTCAGAGCAAGGTCAGTGGCACGAGGTTGATCCCACGCCGCCCGCGGCATTCTCCAGCCGACTTCTGGTTTAGAATGGCAGCATGAACGGCAACCGCGAAGTGAGTATTCGCATTGACTGGGGCCTCGAGATCATCGATCACGACGAGATTTCCGGACAGTTTCGATTCAAGCTGTCGCCGAATCCGGAGCGATATGAATGGCGTGGCGAGGGAGCCGACCTGTTCTTGTACGACAAACTCGACCAGATTGCGTTTCCCGAGTCAGTCATCAAGTCCATGAAACAGCAGCTGGAGGGTGTTGAGTTTCGGTTTCAGCCCCAGACCGCCGGCAATATCGATGCCTACATTGACGACCGTCTCCCAGACATACGGGCAGAGTTTGCAGGAACATTTCCTGATGTGACGGGGCACGACAGGTCTCTTGAGGAGTTGGAGGGCCTCGTAGGCACGAACCATGAATTTGCCATCGTGTCAATTGATTTGGTTGGATCAACGGCACTCTCCTCCACGCTTCCGCCCCAGGAATACGCGAGGCTGATTCGGGTTTACGTTCACGAACTAAGCCGCCTTGTGACTTATTTTCACGGTCATGTTCTAAAGTACACCGGCGATGGCGTCCTCGCTTTCTTCGCGGCTCCCAGCTTAATCATCAAGACTGACCACGCATTGGATTACGCGGCATGCGCAATCAGACTTGTTCAGCGGGGACTCAACCCGATCGCAGCGGAGCGCGACTTTCCACCCATTCAAATTCGAGCTGGACTGGATTCGGGCTCAGCGGCCGTCGCTGTCGTTGGACACGACGCGACTAAACAACATCCGGATCTCATTGGCAAGACTGTTAACTTAGCATGCAAAATTCAAAGCATTGCTCCGGTCAACGGTGTCGCAATTGGAGACTTTGCCCGCCGCCATTTGCACACTCGATGGCGTAATCGTTGCTCAGCTTTGCCGTTGCCTCTAAACTGGCCATATCGAACCGCAGATGGAAGTGCATACCCGGTAATGCGATTCGACTGAAACCAAGGAACAGGCAGCGCACAGACATTGGTTCACCAAGTCTGCAGCCTGGTGCCGGGCGCCGCGACCACGGCCAGCTTTCGGGCCGCGGTCGTGATTGGGCATGCGATCACACGGCGAGGCCGGACACGGGTCCACGGCCGACCACGATCACCAACTCAAAGAAGCCGGTGATCGTGGTACATCGCCAACCTGATCGGTCCACCTGCCACATCGCAAGCGTGGCCGGGCCACCTGCCCTGGTGACCTGTCCCACCTTCCTGGGCAAGCACCTACTCTTTTGGCGATTGATCAGGCCATAAACGACGGCGGTACGACTAAGGGGCGCTCCCGTGTTCACACTCCTAGCAGCATCCACCGAAGAACAGAGTGCATGGTGGGAACCATCTTGGCACGCAATAGCCACCCACGCTGTTCATGTGATTGTATTGCTCGTTTTGATCATCGCCGTTAAGGCATTAGAGCACGCGTTTCCCCGAAAGTTCTATCAACTTGTCGACCTGCTCCGCCACCTGCCGTTTCGCCATCCGCCTGAAAAGTGGACGGCCGTACACATCACCGATGACGGCACCGGCGTTGGGGAACATGGAAAGGTCCGACTTTCAGAGGATGAGATCCAAATGCTTTACAAGGATTGCGTCGGACTGGCTCGTCCGGTCGATTCCACTGGACGACCACTTGACCTGTATTCAGTAGAAGAGACAATTTTTGTCTCTCGCATGGGAAAGTACCGAGTAGCATACTCGGACAAAATGCAAGGACGGAAGCGAATGCGGTTGTATGGGCGGTACACCACAGCTGGATTTGTCGCCGGCTGGTGGTTTGACACGAAGCCGGACACGCTTTTCCGCGGGACATATTTTGTGTCGCTAGATGACGATCAACGAGCGGGCACCGGATGCTGGATCGGCAAAACTCGCTCCCATCGCGGCCAAGTGCGAATGTTCCCGTGGGTCTGGCGCAAGGTGACCACGCCTTCAACAGGCGACAAATAGCATCACATTTGCCCAACAGTACGGTCACGAACACCACGTGCACATAAAGGTGACTGCGGGAACTTAACCGACTTTCGGTTTCCCCAAACACACCCAGTTTGGGGCCATGTCCGTGCTTGGATTTTCGACCAAGCGGGCATTCCGCTGACGAAATGCTGACAACCACGATCACCGTCGCAAAATCGACGGTGATTGTGGCGCACCTCGACCGAGGTAAGGCCGCCTGCTCAACCACCGGCCCCAAGGTCCCTTAATGCTGGTCACTCCTCGATGGAGTCAGAACCACCTGTCCCTCCCTCACTTCCGAAGGTAGTTGGGTCCATTCTCGATACGACCAAGCGTTCGCAAAGGGCGTTTCGCATGTGTATAGATCTCCTCACCATTCCCAGTGGATCTTTAGAACGTTCCTTGCCACCATTGCCAAGCGAACAACACGAATCTCGGTACGACCGCCGAAGTCAATAGGTTTCAGTACGCCGATGTCTTGGCGGGAGAATCCATCATCCAACTCGGCACGGGCGAACATCGACGGTCTCCCGACCGGAAAACGAACTCGAATATCCGAACGGAATACAAACATTGTCGGCGAGTACGAGTACCACTCATTTGGCTTGACAAAACTCTTGTGATACACCAAACCTCGCTGCAACGTGTATCGCTTGAATCTGGAGAGGGTAAACGGAATCTTGATATTGTACTCATATTTATCGCCACGAACTTCAGGCGCCGGCAACTCAAGATTCATTCCATTTATCTTGTAGTGAGTTATGTCAGGAACCTGCTTAGACAATACTTCCCATCGCAGCTCATTCACGCCAGACGATATGGGGAAGAAATCTACAGTTTCATTCCAAGAAACACAATCACCGCTGACGTCGCCAATGTCCAATTCCTGCGTGCTCGAAATCCATACCATGGGCTTATTGAATACACTCGCTCGCAATGCGATAGCAATGACCAAAAGTGCGCATGCGAAAGTTACAAAAACAACAAATACATTACCAATCAACGGCAGACCCATTAACTGCTGAATACTAGCGATGACTCCAACGTAAACTCCAATAACTACGATAATATGGTGAATAAATGAAATTCGGCTCACATCATGCTCCGCGACACAACCAATAAGCAGCATCGAATATGACATGAAATTCGCTAGAGATGCTTACCTGCTCACATATTCCGCACCGAGAGCCGTCAGATCGAGATTCGAGCCAACACCGACATTTCGTCAAAGACCGCTAGCGATTGATGACGATCTGATCTTCAACTACATGTTAATCAATATGCGATCCATAGAGTCTTCGTCATTCCTGGCACCTTGGAAACGTTATAATTTGAATTCGAAAACTATCGGATCGATCGCGTTGAGTTAACTGCTTAATCGCGCCTCTTTATACTGTATTGCATTGGAGAAGTTGTGGTCGCGAGCTAAATCGCAATTGTGTCACCCCCCCGCTGAGCCCTCTCCCCCCGGCAGCGTCATCGACCACGGGTCGAGGTAGTGGTCGATGGCGTCCTTCGTGATCAGTGTACCAGAATTGTCCTTCTGGCCCACCACTGTCTCGTAGGCGAGTTGGCGGACGGTTTTGCCTTGCTTGAAGGCGTCCTTAGCGAGTGCCGCGGACTTGTCGTAGCCGATGACGGGGACGAGACTTGTGCACATAGCGAGGGAGCCTTCGATGAGGCCTTTGCAGCGGGCTTCGTCGGGCTGCAGACCCGCGCCGGGGCCCTTCAAGAGGTTCTCGGTGAACATGTCGCAGGCGCGGCTGAGGAGGGTGATGCTGTCGAGGAGGTGGTGGATCATCATGGGCATGGCGACGTTGAGGTCGAGGAGGGAGCCCACGCCGCCGAAGCCGCCGAGGGTGACGGCGGCGTCGTTGCCGATGACGCTGCAGCAGACCATGATGAGTGATTCGCAGATGACGGGGTTGGTCTTGCCGGGCATGATGGACGAGCCGGGCTGGACGGCGGGGAGGACGAGTTCGCCGATGCCGCAGCGGGGGCCGGAGCCGAGCCAGCGGATGTCGTTGGCGATCTTGGAGAGGGAGACGGCGATGGTTTTGAGGATGCCGCTGGTCTCGACGATGGCGTCCTTGGCGGCCTGGGCCTCGAAGTGATTGGCGGCCTCGCGGAAGTGGATGCCGAGGCGGGCGGAGAGTTCGGCGGAGACGAGTGAGCCGAACTGTTCGTGGGCGTTGATGCCGGTGCCGACGGCGGTGCCGCCGATGGGGAGTTCGGAGAGGGTGTGGAGGGCGCGGTGGAGGCGTTCCTCGGCGTGGTGGAGCTGGGAGGCGAAGCCGCTGAACTCCTGACCGAGGCGGATGGGGGTGGCGTCCTGGAGGTGGGTGCGGCCGATCTTGACGATTTTGTCCCAGGCCTTGGCTTTGGCGTCGAGGTCGGCGGCCATGTTTTTGATGGAGGGGAGGAGGCGTGAGTGGATGGCGACGGCGGCGGCGAGGTGCATGGCCGTGGGGAAGGTGTCGTTGGACGACTGGCCCATGTTGACGTGGTCGTTGGGGTGGACGCCGCCGGATTGGAGGTAGGCGGGGTCTTTGGAGGAGCCGATGGGCTTGTGGTTGCGGAGGCAGACGAGGTTGGCGATGACCTCGTTGACGTTCATGTTGGTGGAGGTGCCGGAGCCGGTCTGGTAGATGTCGATGGGGAAGTGGGCGGCGAGGCCGCCGCCCCCACCAAAGCGGGGAAGGCCGTCGGCGATCTCGAGGCAGGCTTCGACGATGGCGGCGGTGCGTTTGTCGTCGAGGCGGCCGAGCTTGTGGTTGACGGTGGCGCAGGCGGCTTTGAGGTGGGCGTAGGCGGTGATGACCTGGGCGGGGACGGGGCGGCCTGAGACGGGGAAGTTGAGGACGGCACGCTGGGTGGAGGCGCCGTAGAGGGCGGAGGCGGGGACGAGCATCTCGCCCATGGTGTCTTTTTCGGTGCGGGTCTGGAGGGTGGTGTTGGGGGTGGTGTGGGGGGTGGTCATGGAAGAAGAATAGAGAGAATGGGGAGGGGCGGAGGGGAGAGGTGTGGCGTTGCACTGCCGAGCTCCGAGCAGCTCGGCAGTGGCACCCGGGGGGCGGTGGATGGGAGATTGGGGTTGTGCGGATGCGGGGGTGGCGGTAGGCTGGTGGGGTCCGGGTGCTGCGGTTTCCGCTGTGGTGCCTGGGGTTGCGCGGATGGATTGATTGAGGAGAAGGACATGAAGACGAGCGTGTTGGCGTGCTGTGGCGCGGCGGCGGTGGCTGTGGGTGCGCGGGGTGAGGTGTTGTTGAGTGCGCGGCCGCTGAGTTTCAATACGTTTGTGACATTCATTACGCCGCCGTCGGTGATGCCGACGACTTTTTCGGCGGCGATCAAGCCGGAGACGGCGAGCGGGTTCATCACGGCGACGCCGACGTTGAAGTGGGACATTCCGGTGACGACGGTGGGATCGTGGAGCGGGGACATCACGTCGTCGGACCCGAGCTTTGCGACGTGCGCGGCGCTGATGTCGAACGGGGTGCCGACGGCGGCGGGGACGGGGTGCTGGTTTGTGTGGGGGATTGTGGGCGTGAATTACCCGGGCGGGTTTGGCGGCGCGCAGGTGGTGCCGTCGTGGCCGGGGCCGGTGGGATCGACGGTGGATTTCTTCCCGTACACGATCACGCGGTTCCGGCTGGTGGTGAGCGGGTTCTCGTACACGGAGACGTTCAACACGGCGGGGAAGGTGTCGTTCCAGACGTTCGGAACAGCGAGCGTGGAGGTTTGGGGCATTCCCACGCCGGGGACTGGTGGGGTGTTGGCGGCGGGGCTGCTGTGCGCGGCGCGTCGGCGTCGGTAGGTTTGCGGAATCTTGCGTGCGTGCGAGGCGTGTGGGAGATTTGAGCGGCGAGCCGCGGGGGCGGCTTGTAGTCTGCTGGCATGAGCACAACCACTGAGAAGAAGCCTGCGTTCGAGATGCCGCCGATGTCTGCGGAGCAAGTGGCGACCGAGAAGGTCGGGAAGCGGCTGGCGGAGTTGATCGAGGGGCAGAAGAACCTGGACGCGATCCGGGAGCTGTACGCGGAGAACGCGCGGCATGTGGAGGTGATGGGCGGGCCAGGGTGCGACCGGATCTGTGAGGGGAAGGCGACGCTGCTCGAGAAGGCGGAGCAGTTCCATAACAGCATCACGGTGCATGGTCGCACGGTGGGCAAGCCGGTGGTGAACGGCGATCAGTTCCTGCTGGAGATGAGCCTGGATAGCACGTTCAACGAGGGGCCGATGAAGGGCATGCGGATGAACATGCAGGAGCATGCGCTGTACACGGTGAAGAACGGGAAGATCGTGGAGGGGAAGTTCTTTTACTCGATGTGTGGGTAGGGGAAGGCATCGAGGGATCAAGGCATCGAGGCATCGAGTGGGAAGCGGCGGGGCCTGGAAGGGCCTGCCACCTGGGTGTGGGCTGCGCCTGGCGTGGTACGCTTTGGGCATGATGCGATGTGCTGCGGTTGTGGTGTTGGTGATGCTCAGCGCGGGGGGCGTGGGTGGCTGCGCGGGGTCGGGGCGGATGGCGGGGTTCACTGAGCTTGTGAAGCTGGAGTCGTCGCGCTCGTGCGATCGGTGCGCGGGGTATTTGTTGCCGGGGCGGATCGAGGCGAGTCCGGAGACGGTGTACCGGATTGACTCGGACTTGCCGGAGATTTTCTTGTCGCCGGGGGTGTTGTACACGACGCGGGCGGAGTTGCCGGAGTTATTGACGAAGGATGGGAAGAGCGTGCCGCGGGAGATGCGGGTGCAGCGGAACGCGGGGTTTGCGGGGATTGATGGGTCGTTTGAGGTGTTTGTGTATCACATGAGCAACCCGGCGCCGGGCGGTGCCGCCACTGCTCCCCGCGAGCGGCGGGTGGTGGTGTATGCGAAGAACGTGGGGAGTGCGGCGGCGGTGCTGAAGCCGCGGCAGATCATGGAAGCGCATGGGACGATGGCGAAAGCGGACGGGCCGGAGTCGCGGCTGGCGTATCGGGTGATGGAGGATCGGTGGGAGCGGATGGTGGATGAGGTGCGGCTTGAGCCGGGGAAGGGCGAGGTGATCGCGTGGACGCCGCGGCTGAGCGTGAAGGGTGCGAAGGGGAAGGATGAGACGGGTAGTGATTTTGTGACGGGGCTGGTGCGGGTGGATGTGGAGGATGGAGAAGCGAAGGCAGAAAGACAGAAACTAACCCATGCCGCTTCCCCCACCTCATCCCTCGGGGAGGGAGAGTTGAGTCGCGGTGTTTTTGAAGTCACTGTTGTTGCGATTGATGGCGCGGTGCACGCGGAGGATTTCGGGTCGGCGGCGGAGGCGTTGCTGGATGTGGGTGCGCGGTCGGGGGAGGGGGCGATGGATCTGACGATTCCGCCGCCGGAGTGTCATGTGCGGCGGGTGGTGGGCGTGTCGAAGAACTTTTTGTGGCGCAGCGATGACGTGCGGCTGGATGCGTCTCGACTGGATGAGCGCGGGGTGTCGTTCCTGATGGCGGCGCCGGGGATTCAGACTCAGCAGTGTCCGGAGGCGAAGCAGACGCAGGATCTCTTGCTGAGCCCGGGGTTTGTGCATCCGGAGACGATCGGGAACTACATGCAGGAGTACCTGGTGACGCTGACGCTGGTGAACCCGGGCGCGGCGGCGAAGCTGGTGGATGTGCGCTTCGGCAAACAGGACGCGGATGTAGGCGTGGCGTGGCAGGTCGATGTCGGCGACACGGCGGCGACGCGCGCGACGCTGATGGACTATCCGACGCTGGTGGAGTGGGCGGGCGGGTGGCGGAAGGATGACCTGCCGGACAACACACGGTCGTTCTTCATGAACGATCTGGCGCGGGGCGAGGCCCAGTGGATCGCGGTGCCGGGGAAGAGTGAGAGGACGGTGACGATCCGGATGATGCCGGTGGGATCGTCGTCGTTGCCGTTTGAGCTGCGGGTGGTTGGGAGGTAGCCTGTCGCGGGCAGCCTTCTCTTCCGAGTGCCATCGCTCCGGACGGGCCCCTCCTCGGCCTTGCTGCGCTCGGCCACTCCTCCCCCCACCCC
>DATGXW010000292.1:0-25418 GCA_035298585.1 Phycisphaerales bacterium | reverse complement strand
GTATACCTCGACGCTCTTTGCCCTGGTCAGCGAGCTGGCGGCGGGCCTGGGCGATGTTTCCCATCCCCTTGTGACGGGCGCGGGCAAGGCGGCCGAGGGAGCCAAGGACCTGACGCTGGTCATCACCAGCGACCGCGGGCTGTGCGGGCCCTACAACGGCTCGATCCTGCGAGCGACGATGGCGTTTTTCCGCCAGAACCCCGAGTTCCGGGGCGGTGAGATCGAGCTGGTCGGCAAGAAGGGCGCCGGCTTCCTCAAGTTCAACCAGATCCCCGTCAGCAAGCACCACCAGCAGTTCGGCGACAAGCCGACCTATGTGACGGTGGAAGCCCTGGCGCAGGAGTACATCGACAGGTTCGTCGCGGGCCAGGTTCGCTCGGTCCGGGTGATCTACATGAAGTACATCACCGCCGCTCGTCAGAGCCCCGAGATCCTCCAGCTCCTGCCCTTCAAGCCCCCGGCGGCGGTGAAGACGGAGTCCAGGGGACGTGCACAGATCTATGAGTTCAGCCCGGACGCCTCGGAGCTGCTGAATTCGCTCCTCCCGGCCGCGGTCAAGGCAACCCTTTTCCAGGTCTTCAACGACGCCGTGGTCTCCGAGCACGTGGCCCGCATGGTGGCGATGAAGTCGGCCACGGACAACGCCGGCAAGGCGGGCAAGAAGTACACGCGGATCTACAACCGCGCACGTCAGGCCCAGATCACGACCGAGTTGACCGAAATCATCTCGGGCGCGGCTGCGCTGGCCTAAGGCAAGGCGGCACTGGGGCTTTGGGCACTGGGCATTCGGCATTCGGCATTGGGCATTCGGCATTGGGCATTGGGCATTGGGGTGCGCGAAATGCGCCTCCGGTGGCTTTTGCCATTTGATCCTGCCTGGATGCTTTTTCCCTGCCCTGTCGGTTGGTGTTTATAAGGATTCGCGGTTGTGATCCTGCTACGCTTGGTGTGCAGGCCAGGGGTGTGCATGGTGCACACGGGTCCTGATCGCCTGCGGGTCATTCTCACTCCGGAGTCCCACCCATGGCGGGCAGTTTCAACAAGGTCATTCTGCTGGGCAATCTCACGCGCGATCCTGAGCTTCGACACACGTCGGGCAATCAGGCGGTCGCGAACATCGGTCTTGCGGTGAACCGCCGCTGGCGCTCACCGGAAGGTGAACAGCGCGAGGAGACAACCTTCGTCGATTGCGAGGCGTGGGGGAAGACCGCCGAGGTCATGTGCCAGTACCTGAGCAAAGGTCGGCCGGTCTTCATCGAGGGCCGACTGAAGCTTGACCAGTGGGAGAAGGAAGGCCAGAAGTTCTCCAAGCTGCGCGTGGTCGTCGAGGGATTCCAGTTCGTCGACAGCGGCGGACGCGATGGTGGTGAGGGCGGCGGGTCTGCACGTGCATCTTCTGGTGGTCGCGGCTCATACGGCGGCGGTGGTGGAGGCGGTGGGGGTGGTGGGGGTGGTTCGCGCCAATCGAGCTACAGCAACGCACCATCGGGCGGCAACAACAGCGGCGGTGGCGGCGGCTACGACGGCGGCGCGCCGATGGCGGAAGATGACATCCCGTTCTGATCGGTGTCGAAGATTGATGAATGTCGATATATCCAAGGGCCCGTGTGCAGTGCACACGGGCTTTTTTTCATGGCCCACGCGTCGGTACGGTGGGGCGTCGAGCGGCCTTGCGAGAAAGCCGCAAGGTCGGGAGGACGAGAAGACGTCATGTGCGGTTGACCACAAAAGCGTGAAAACATGGGGTGCGGGTCATGAATGTAAAAATGGGCAAGAAAAGATGTGAAGTTGGGGCATGTTCCGGGTTTTGGTTCACGGCGGGTTCATGTATGCTTCATCCCGCTGTGGATGGGCCGGCGGTGCACAGGGGAGTGTGCATCACGCACGATTGAGTGCATCTGCCGGTGACAACGTCGCGTTGAAGGGACAGCGCGGCACATGGGCGACCGAGACGTGTTGGATGCGTGACTGCGCCCGGGAGTTGTCTGTTTGCCTCATCCATCGCGGTTCTTGCGGCATCTTCGTTCGATGTGCACATGCTGCGGAGGCTGTTGCTTCCGCGGGCGTTGGTGTGCACATGGAACGGAGTCGGCGTGTGAGCGCGGCGTGGACGGGATTGTGTGTGCGGGACCGCGTGGCGGATCACCGTGGGGTAGTTCACCGGGATTGCGGTGGACACATGGGAATCACGAATCAAACGATCGGGGCATGGATTGCTGTGGAGGCGGCTTCAGTGCCGCGATCCTGAAAGGGGTTCTACCGGGCCCGCGACGCCGGAAGCTTTGGCGCCCTGAAGTGGGCGAATTTCTGGCGGTTACACGCGAACTTCTCCGCTTCTCTCTGGTGCGATCGGTTGGGAAATGCGGGCCGGCGTGGATCATTCCGGGCGTCGTTCACCGGGGTGTCCTTGGACGTCCGAATCAATCTTTGTTGCGGGATGCCGCGATGACGGCATGGCCACGCGCGAGCGTGGCGCTCCACCGTGCATTTGTGCAGGCACGGACCGGGAGTTCCCCGCGCCGACGGAAGGGGTTTTGCTGAATGCGATCTGCTTCTTGCTCCCTGGCGCTCGTGGTTGCATCACTCGCGCTGCCCGCACACGGGCAGGTGATCTACCAGGACCTGCACGACCTGATCATCACCGACGACTACAACGACGCGGCCATCGACATGAACCTCGACGGCATCGACGAGGTCTTCGCGCGGTACTTCGCCGAGTGCGACATGTTCCCGACGCACGAGTACGCGGCGGTGTACTTCGGGACCGCCGTCGACCGGGCGTTCATCGGGCAGGGGACGTTCGGGTTCGCGGCGGGGCTGACGCCCGGCGCTCCGATCGACGGGACGCGGCAGTACAAGGCCTCGCTCCCGCTGCTCTACGGTGAGGACGGCAAGTGCGACGGCCTGTTCAGCTACCAGTCCGGGGCGTGGCTGGGCGTGACGGACAAGTATCTTCCGGTGCGGGTCGTAATGCCCGACGGCCAGCATTACGGGTGGGTGCGGGTTGAGAATTTCACGGGTGCACACACGACGTTCCGTGTGGTCGAGGCGGGCCTGAACAGCAAGCCCAACGTGCCGATCGCGGCGGGCGACCGCGGGGGGTGCCCTGTGATCTACCGCGACGCGGTGGAAACGCACGTGGCCGAGGGGCTCAACTTTGAGCTCTCGGTGGTGACGACGGGGCACGTGAGCTCGTACCAGTGGTACAAGGACGGCGTGCCGATCCTGGATGATGGCCGCATCACCGGTGCACACGACCGCAGGCTCGTGATCAAGGATGCGCTGCTCGAGGACATCGGCCGCTACCAGGTGATCGCCACGGGTCCGTGCGGGAGCGCCGCGAGCACGGAAGTCACGGCGTGGGTTGAACCGATCTGCCGACCATCGGAAGGGTACGAGATGGCGGTGCAGGCCGGGGCGGCGGTGATCCCCGACGCGCCGAGCCTGCGGCCCACGACCGCGTTGACGGTGGAGATGTGGTTCCACCCGCAAGTGAACAACACCAACCCGGTGCTGGCGGCCAAGGGCGGGCGCGACTGGTGCACGAACCACTCGTGGTCGATCGAGTACGACGGCGCGGCGATCTTCCCGATGCCGTTCATCATCCCCGAGGTGACGTTCCAGTCTTCGACGTGGTGCCGGCACGCGTACCTGGTGGCATCGGTGGGGCAGCCTGACCAGTGGACGCACGTCGCGATGACGGTCGACACGGTCGAGGGGATGATGCGTGCGTACGTGAACGGCGTGGAAGTGGCGCAGACCGCGTACACCGCCGACGGCAAGCTCATCAAGGGGCACCTGATCGCGGAGACGAACTGGCCGATGTCGGTGGGTCGGGTGACGCAGCAGGGAACGCCGGTGGCTGAACCCTTCTACGGCAACATTGACGATGTGCGCGTGTGGAACGTGGCGCGGACGCGTCAGCAGATCGCCGAGTCGTACCGGTTGAATGCTCCCAAGCAGCCGACGGGCCTCGCGGCGCTCTACCGCTTTGACAACCCGGATCAGCCCGGGGCCGACGCGAGCGGGAACGGGAACGGCGCGAATCTTCTGCCCGGGACGCGGCTGGAGGAGTCGGTGGTGTGCTGCCCGATCGACTTTGACGGGTCGGGCTTCTCGGACACCGACGACTTCACCGCCTTCTACACGGCGTTCGAGGCGGGGCAGGCGCGGGCGGACTTTGACCGCTCGGGGTTCGTCGATGTGGACGATTTCACGGCGTTCATGCGTGCGTTCGCGGACGGGTGCTGAGCGCGGGCAGAATGACAGGGAACATGAAGCCCCCGGGCCGGCCCGGGGGCTTTTGCGTTGTGGTGCGGCTTTGAGTGCGTCGGGCAGGCATCGGGCAACAGGCATCGGGCATCAGGCATCAAGGCAGCAGGCATTGGGCATCAGGCATCAAGGCAGCAAGGCATCAAGGCACCCAGGCACCGAGAGGGTGAGGGATCGGGAGCCCTGAATGGGGACGCATGGAGGGGTGCGGGTGGGGGCGGGGGCTTTTAGATTCCTGGTGTGCGGAAGACCGCAGCGCAGGCGGTCTGGCTGTGCAGGAAGCTCTGGTGGCCCAGGGGGCCGATCTCGCCCGCGGCGAAAAAGCCCGCGAGGGGGACGGGGCCGGGTTGTGCATCGATCGGCACGCCGGCCTTGGACTTGATCTCGCCGGCGGCCGGCGCCTGGAAGGCACGGGCGAGCGCTGAGGCGTCGTGGTGAGGCTGCTGAAAGAGCCTCGTGCCGCGGCCGTTGCACGAGATCAGCAGCGCGCCGTGCGGGCGGTCGTAGAGCTTCTGTGCATCGAGCAGCATCGCAAGGTCTTCGCTCGCGGTGACCGAGTCGCGGACGTGGAGCTGGATCGTCTGGCCGACGCGGATCATGTCGCTGACGGCGATGGCGTTGATGTTGGTGTCGGCGCCCATCACGTTTCGGATCAGGAAGTCGTTGCGGCCGAAGCGGTCCTTGTACTCGCTGATCGCGCGGCCGACGTAGAGACCCTGTTCGAGCAGCGGCTTGCGTTCATCTTCGAGCGACTCGATCGCGTCCTGCACCGCGTGGAGCGCGGGGCGGCCGCCGAGCTGGAAGATGAGATTCCCACGCGCCTTGGTGACGACGAAGGTCGGGCCGAAAGGCCTGCAGCCCTGGGAAACGATGGTGTCAACGCGGATCGCGCCGCGGATGCCCACGCCGACGGCGCCAGCGCGGAATGTCCGGCCGTCGAGCATCAGCATGTTGCCGCCGGCGGCTTGGGCGGCCGAGGCCATGCCGCCGATGATCGGCGTGCGCGGGAAGCTGGGCGAATATCCCTGACCCCGCGAGAGGGCCCGGTTCATCGCGGGGAGGAGCTTGATCATCGGCGTGGTGAAGGGGTCGGCGAACATGAAGACGCCGCGCAGCGGGCCGGGTCCGTCGGGAACGCCCAGGGTTGCGCCGAGCCGATCGATGCCGTCGTCGGAATCATCGACGGGCATGAACTGCTCGGAGGCAAAGGGTGTGATCTGGACGCCGGGGAGGCGCATGCCGATCACCGAGAGCCCGGGTGAACTCTGGAGTTCGATGGAGCCGCCCAGGACGCCCGAGGCGCTGACGCCGATGAGGCATCCTGCACGCAGGTCGGTGCGGATGATGTCGATGATCTCGGAGGCGTGCTCGAGATGGTGGTGCGAGAGGAAGACCATGGCAAGGTCCGCCTCGGCGCCGTTCAATCCGTCCTCGACGGATGCACAGGCCGTCTTCGCGGCGTGGTGTGCACGTCCGTCGGTCGAAAGGCCGGCGCCCATGAGGATCCGCGGGCGATCGGTCCTGCTGTGACGACGGGCGAGAGGGTTCTCGCCGTCGCCGGTGCCTGGATTGATGGTCTCGGCCACGCACAAGTGTAGGTGCGGCCCCGAGCGTCTACCGGTGGATCACACGCCGACGGGTTCCCCGGGGCAATCATGGTGCTCCGCCGCGGGCTCGCCGTCGATCTCGATGGCGGGGCAGAGGATGACGCACGTGGTGAGGGGCGCGGCGTTCATGGTCCGGCGAGCGTGCGCTTCGAGCCGCTTTGCGGCGATCTCGAGCGCCAGGGATGAATCGGTGATGGAGCTCCGAAGAAATGCTCGCGCGGCCTCTTTCTCCCGGAGCAGGCGCGACGACACCGTCGCAGCCTCAAGCTGACGTGAAACCTGCATAGTGGCAGTCCTCTCTTTAAGCCCCGCTCAACACGGTCCAATGTTCGCAGCGGTCATATTCCCTCCGTGGGACATGCTCCCTGCACGGGAGAGTTCATCGACGGCATGTGCAGGGGTGATAAGCCCAATCATCTCGATTTGGACAAATTTTCTTCGATCTCCGAAAGAGCATGAAAGTCCATTCATGAACATCGCGGTGTATGTGCGCCCATTATCCGGACGGATCGCGCAACATCAGCGCGTAAAAAAGCCCCGCTGTGAAGCGGGGCGGTTTGCGGTGGTCCAATAACGCCGTTATCGGGACGCCGTCTGCTTGGGAAGGCGCTGGAGCGTGTAGTAGGCCTTGGGATGCAGCAGCGGGCGACCATCATCCTTTGAGCGCACGCCGGCGGCGGTCAGTTCATGGACGTATCCCATGCCCCCGTCACGCAGGCCATCGACCTTGAGCCGGACGGTGGCGGGGCCGGTGACTTCAGCGCTGGTGATGGTGAGGCGCTTGGTCTCCATTTCCTTGGACCCGTACTCGGCGTGGTACTCGTAGGTGTAGCTGTCCATGAGGTAGGAGGCCGTCTTGCCGGCGGCGTCGGGGTCGACCTCCTTGGTGAAGGTGAGTTCAAAGCCGTCGGGCATGACCTTCATGTGCTGGATTTCAAGGGGGACTTTTCCGGTCCACTTGATGCGTTCGAGGCCGTAGCGCTGGCGGCCGATCGAGCCCCAGCCGCGGTCGGTCTGGCCGACGAACATGGAGCCATCGTTTCCCCAGGCCAGGCGGTTCACGCCGCACTGGAGGCCCTGGCGGAAGGGGAAGGCGGCGCCCTGGTAGATCACTTCCCCGGGCTTTGTGCCGTCGACCTTCTCCATGTCGACTCGGTTGACGTAGCAGAGGGTCTGGTCGCCGACGAAGACCTGCCCCGCGAAGGGACCGAAGGACTTGCCGTCGGGGTGGCCTTGCGGCTCGTTGGCGGCGTAGAGCAGGAAGTCGGCGGCGGACTGGCCCAGGTCGGGATAAGGGAACCAGATCGCGGCGGGCTGGACCGGGGGATCGGCATCGCCCTGCTTCCAGCCTTCCTGCCAGCGGAGGCCCGCGGGGTGGCCCATGAAGCCCCCCTGGACGAGGGGCTGGATGCGGTTGGTGCCGACGTAGTCACCCTGGTTGTCGACGTAGAACATCTGGCCATCGGAGAAGCTGCCGATGCCGTTGGGAGAGCGGGTGCCGCCGCACACGGGGTGGATGTTGCCGGCCGGGTCAATCTTGAGGGCCCATCCGCGCCAGGGGACGACGGACTTTCCGAGTGAACCGCAGAAGCCGACGTTGAGGGTGACCCAGAAGTTCCCCTCGCGGTCGAGCTTTGGACCGAAGGAGAACTCGTGGTAGTTGCCGCTGACGCCCCAGCCGTCGGAGAAGGTGCGGTATTCATCGGCGACCCAGTCGCCGGTCGTGTCGGTCATGCGGGTGAGTTCGCCGCGCTGGACGCAGTAGACGGCGACGACATCCTTGCCCGCGGCGTCCTTCTCGGTGCGGGCGGCGATGCCCAGGGGTTCGTGGAGCCCGGTTGCGAACCTGGTGAACTTGCAGTTGAAGGCGGGTTCGTCGTACGCGCCGTCGACGATGTAGACATCGCCGCGGCGGGTGCTGACGATGGGCCGGCCGTCGGGGAGGGTGGCGAGGCCGCCGACCTCGAGCACGACGTCGTTGGGCAGCAGCATCGTGTAGACCTTGTAGTACTCGGCCTCGTCGGTGCTGGGGAAGTCGACCTCGAGCGCGTAGTCCAGGAGCGCCTGCGAGTATGCATCGAGGGGCTGGCGGGTGTTGATCTGGTAGTCAAAGTCCGCCGGGCCCTGGCTGACCTTGACGAGGATGTGGTTGACGCCCTTCTTGAGGTCGAGCTTGATCTTGTGGGACTCGGGGTCGAGGCCTCGCTGTTCATCGGCGTCGACGAGCAGCTTGCCGTTGAGCCAGAAGCGCAGGCCGTCATCGGAGCCCATGCTCACCTGGGCGGAGTAATCCTCGTCGGCGATGACGGTGGTGTAGAGGTAGCTGGCGACCCAGGACTGGAAGCCGCCTTCCTGGTACTGGTTGAGGCCCATCTTGACATCGGTCGACTTGCCGATGTTGAGCCACTTGGCGTCTTGGCCCTTGCGGCCCTTGTGGACCTTCTGGAGGTCGGGGCCGGGACCGTTGGCGGTCATCTTGCCGAGTTCATCTTCCGGGGAGCCCTTGAGGGCCAATTCGCCGGGCTTGTCGAACTGGAAGGGGGTGATGATGTACCACTCGTTCCAGGTCGTCTTGGTGGGGAAGACTTCGCGGAAGATGCGCTGTTCGGTGGCTTCGCGCGTGGCGAGCTTTTCGTAGGGGACGCCGCGGATGACGATCTTTCCATCCCTGGCGTAGGAGGTCTGGTTGGCGGCGGGCTGGGCGAACGCGGGAGAGCCGAGGGCGAGGGCAAGGAGCGCCGCGGTCCCCAAGGACCGGAGCGAACGCCGAGTGTGAAGGGGTGAGGTCATGGGAGAGTCCTTTGAACGCACACGGGGCGGGGCCCGCGGGTGCGGGATGCACAGGGGATGATTAGCTGGGCTTGATGGTGACCGAGAACTGCGTTGCGCCGCTGGAAGGGATGGCCGTGATGGTCTGTCCATCGAGCGTGACGCCCGGGGCGTTTTCGAGCATGGCGGCGGGGCCGGCGTTGCAGAAGACCTTGAAACCCTCGGGCACGCCCGTGAGCTTGAACGTCCTTCGGATCCCTCCCGCGGAGGGCGTGAAGGTCTCTTCCACCTGTGCAGCGCCGAGGCTGTAGAGGAAGGTCGGGACACCCTGTTCATCGAGGCGATACCCGCCGAAGCGGGGTTTGATGTCAGGGCTGAACTTGGTCGGCCAGGTCGCGGGTGGCGCCCGGGCGATGAGGAGCGAGGGGCCTTCGGGCGCCTTCCAGATGACCTGACCCTGGCCTCCGGCGGTCATGCCGCCGCGGTTGGCCCATGCGCCCGAGGCGTCGATGAAGTCGCCCTTCCACGCGTCGACGAGCCGGGCGTTGGTCGCGTCATACCCGAAGTGCGTCCCGACGGGGAAGCCGACGGCGATTCCGCGGCTGCCGGCGTCTTTCATAAAGGTGCGGAAGATGCGGGGCTTGTCCCCGACCGAGAGGGCCAGGCCCTTGCCGGTCTGGACGCCTGAGGGCGTGGGAGCGAAAGAACCCATGTTGAAGTAAGCCCACATCGCCTCGATCTGCTTCTGGGGATCGCCGCCGAGGATGTCGGTCTTGGTGCTCTTGCCGGTGGCGAAGAAGGCGGGCATGCGCGTGCCGGGCTTCTGTCGCGCCGGGCCCAGGGCGTAGGTTCGCCACCAGTCAAGACGCAGGCGTGCTGCAAAGTCGGAGATGTTGGGGCCGGGTGCGCCGGCGGGGGGGAGCGATCCGAAGGCGTGGCATGAGATGCAGTTGAGGCCGCCGTCGCCGACCAGCTGGCGGCCGGCGACGAGTGTGTCGTCGCTGGAGGCGGGGTCGGTCGTGTCGGAGTCGGGCCACACGCCCGCGAGCGAACCGAGCTGCGCGGGGAGTTCACCGACGTTGGCGGCGCCGAACTGTGGCATGCGCGTCGCCATGTAGGGGCGGGCACGTCCTGCCTCGGTGAAGACCTCGCGCATCCACTGCGTGGTGAGCTTCCAACCGACAAGGTTGATGTGGGGGGGAACACGTCCTTCATCGCCCAGGTCGATCTCGACGACGGTGCGGAGGTAGGGGCGGAGGGAGGAAGGGACGCCGCCGGAGCCGTCGAGCGTGTGGCACGCACGGCAGTTGAGGGCTGCGACGGTCCTGGCTTCGGTGTCGAGGGGGGCGCGGACCCCGGTGCCGCGGAGCGAGGCTTCGATGCCTGCACGCAGGGCGGCGCGGTCGTTGTCAGAGAGTTCGAAGCGGGGCGTGGTGGTGCTGGCGGCGTCGAGGCATCCGCGCAGGGCGGCCTGGCCGGTGAGGGCGGCGAGGGCCGGGGCCTTGGTGGTGGACTTGATCTCGGCGACGTTGCCGCCCATGGCGTGGCAGTCTGCACATCCGCGTGCGGCGAAGGCGGCCTTGCCCGCCTCGGCCTTGGCGGGGTCGACGGTGAAGGCCGCGGCGTGGGCTTCCTTGTTCTCGTCGGGCCACTTGGTGATCAGGTAGGTGGCCAGGAGGTCAGCCTCTTCGTCGGAAAGGTTGAGCGAGGGCATGCGGCCCGAAGGCCGTGTCTTGAGCGGATCCTTGAGGAAGGCGGCGAGTTCGGTGGGGTTCCACTTGCCGCCGATCCTGCCGTGGGGGAGCGGAACCTTGGACTTGGGCACATCGTTTGACTGACCGGTCTCGCCGAAGACGGCGAGGGGTGATTCAAAGGCGCCATGGCACTGGATGCACCCCACGGTGTGGTAGAGCTCGCGGCCGCGTGCGAGGACCTCCGTCTCGGTGGCGACGGCCTGCGTGAAGTGGGCCTGGTCGTAGTAGGGAGCGACGAGGAAGTGCACAATGGCATCCGCGTCGGCGAGGTCCTTCTCGCTCGTCCCGATCACGTCGGGCATGTGCGTGCCGGGACGGACCTTGTGCGGATCGGTGATCCACTCGCGCAGCCAATGGGGGTTGGCGCGGCGGCCGATCTCGCCGAGCGTCGGGCCGACGCGCGTGAGGGACGTGGTGGAGGCGTGTGCGGTGTGGTCGTGTGCACCCTCGCCCTGTGCGTGCGAATGAGAGGCGGCGGCAACCGAGGCGCTGCTGTCTGCGGGGGCGTGGCAGTGTGCACACCCCAGTTCACCGAGCAGGATGCGCCCCTGAAGCGCGGCATACCCGGCGGCGGCGAAGGTTGCGCCGAACTTGGGAGCCGCGACGCGTGCGGTGGGGATGGGTTCTGGGTAAAAGCCCGTTCCCATCGAGCCGCGTTCCATTTCCCAGAGCGTCCGGAGTCGTGCACCCTTGGGAGAGGTGCCGCCTTCGCCGTGGGTGAAGCGGACGGAGATCTGGACCTTGCCCGCGGGGAGCTTGATCCAGTCGGTCATGGTCTTGCCGGGGGTCGTCGACTTGCCGCGGCCCAGTTCGTTGGTGTTGACGTCGGAGATGGAGAGCCGCGCACTGCCACCTTCGGTTTCGACCATGAAGCGGTAATTGCCGGGTTCCTCGATCTCGATGACGCCCGAGTAGGCGGCGGTCCAGCCCTTCTCGGTGAGGGAGGGCTCGATGGTTTCACCGGGCGCGATGGCGAAGGACGCGTAGGTGGCGTGGGTGCGGACCTCGGCGTTGCCCGATTTTCCAGGGCCGGAGTAGACGGCGTACCAGCCGGCGGGTGCGGCGGGCGAGCTCGGCGGCGGGGCTGCGCTGCCAGCGCTTGATCCAGCGGCGGCGCCTTCCGAGGAGGGCGCGGGCGTGCTCGGGGCTGGGGTTGTTGCAGGGGTGCTTGAAGGGGTCGAGGGGGCGGTTGAGGATGAAGGTGCGGCGGGCGCAGCGGGTGTCTTAGGGGCTTCGCTTTTGCCGCAGGCGGTGAGGAGGAGGGTGATGGCAAGCGAGCACGTGAGCACCGCACGGGCGGACGAGCGCGTGCGTGCAGAGGCAGAATGGTGCAGCGTCGGGGTCACGGTGAACCGTCTCCGTTGGAGCGTTTGAAACTGACAAAGGCCCGTCCGCGATTGTGGACAGGCCGGATCGGACGATCATACAGGATCGCGGGAGCGGGAGGCCGGGGGCATCAGGAATGTGGGGGAGCGGAGTTTGTAAAGGCTTTTGAGCACATTTGCACAGCCGCACAGCCGCACAGCCGCACAGCCGCACGATGGCATGGAAAGGCACTGTCTTGATGTGCCGCGGTGCCGCGGTGCCCCTGTGCGGCTTTGCGGCTGTCAAAAACAAGAAAGGCCGCGAGCATCGCCCGCGGCCTTGGAACTTCAGTCAACTCAGAGCGGCCTTACACGCTCTTCTTCAGCGCCTCGGCCTTGTCCGTGCGTTCCCAGGTGAACGTGTCGTACTTCTTCCCGGCGTACGTCACCGAGCCCGGTGCACGGCCGAAGTGGCCGTGGCGAGCGGTGGGGGAGAAGATGGGCTTGCGGAGGTCGAGGGTCTCGATGATCTTGCGGGGCGTGAGGCCGAAGGTGGCGCGGACGGCCTTGGAGATCTTCTCTTCATCGACCTTGTTGGTTCCGAAGCAGTCGACGTAGATGCTGGTGGGCTCGGCGACGCCGATGGCGTACGAGAGCTGGACTTCGCAGCGGTCGGCCAGGCCCGCCGCGACAACGTTCTTAGCGATGTAGCGAGCCATGTACGCGGCGGAGCGGTCGACCTTGGTCGGGTCCTTGCCGCTGAACGCGCCGCCGCCGTGTCGGCCCATGCCGCCGTAGGTGTCGACGATGATCTTGCGGCCGGTGAGGCCGGTGTCGCCGTGGGGACCGCCGATCTCAAAGCGACCGGTGGGATTGACGTGGACGGTGATTCCGGGGTTCCACCAGTCCTTGAGGACGGGCTTGAGGACGTGCTCGGTGATCTGCTTGTGGAGATCGGTCTGGCGCTCGTTCCACGAGGCGTCGTGCTGCGTCGAGAGGACAACGGTGTCGACGCGGACGGGGCGGCCATCCTGGTATTCGACGGTCACCTGGCTCTTGGCGTCGGGGCGGAGGCCGGGGACCTTGTTCTCGCGGCGGACGTGGGCCTGCTGCTCGACGAGCTGGTGGCTGAGCTGGATGGGCAGGGGCATGAGCTCGGGGGTGTCCCGGCAGGCGTAGCCGAACATCATGCCCTGGTCGCCCGCGCCCTCGCGGTCGACGCCCATGGCGATGTCGGGGCTCTGCTTGTTGAGCGCGACGAGGACTGCACAACTGTCGGCGTCAAAGCGCATGTCGCCCGAGACGTAGCCGATCTCGCGGACGGTCCGGCGGACGAGTTCGGGGATGTCGACGTAGGTGCGGGTGGTGACCTCGCCCGCGACCACGACCAGGCCCGTCGCGACCAGCGTCTCGCAGGCCACGCGGCTGAAGGGATCATCCGCCAGCATGGCGTCGAGCACGGCGTCGGAGATCTGGTCCGAGACCTTGTCGGGGTGCCCCATCGAGACGGATTCAGACGTAAAAAGCTGCGAACGGGCCATGTGAGGGTGTCCTCTTTGAATGTGCGGACAAGTCAGGGTCAGAGGATAGGGAGAGAGAGGGCCCGAATCGACCGGGCGAGATGGCGGGTGAAGGTTGCGAGGGGTGGGTGGTGTTCGGATGGTGCTGGGAGGGGGCCCGAACGGCCGGGCCATGTGAAAATGCCCGGCACGTGGCCGGGCGTGAGGTCGGTGGGGAGAGGGATGGCGATCATCCGCGGCGGCGACGGCAGATCATCGTGAGGCCGGCGGACATGAAGGGGATGGTCGCCGGGCTGGGGATCACGCTGCTGCCGGTGAACGAGCCGACCCAGTTGACCTGGCCCGCGCCCTGGAGCGAGCCCGCGACGAGGGTGCCGTTGATGACGCCCGAGCTGAAGGTGGTGCTCGCCTGGGTCGCGAGGATGTTGACGTTATGGCCCCCCGAGAGGGTGAGGGTTGTCGCCTCGTAGAAGTTAAGGAGTGTGGCGCGGCTGGAGGCCCCGCCTTCGTAGGACCACGTCTTGCTGCCGGTCGAGATCGTCGTGCCGCCGACGTTGACGACCACCGTGCCCGCGCCGTCGATGCGGATGCCCCAGGCGTTGATGTAGTCGGTCGGGGAGAGGTTGACGATGGTGCGTTCGCCGGCGGCGTGGATGATGATCTGTCCCCACTGGTTGGTGTAGTTGGTGGTGGGGGCGAGGGAGGCGGCAAAGCTCGACGTCTGGTGGAAGTAGTTGGAGACCCCGATGAGATCGAGGGGGGCCGCGTACGGGGTCTGCGTGGAGACGGCGCCCGAGATCGTGAGCGAGCCCGTGGTGTTGCGGCTGCCGCCGAGGAAGAGGTTGCCGGAGATGCTGCCGCTGGAACCGTTGAGGCTGCCGCCGGCGTGGACATCGCCCGAGATGGATGCGTTGTAGAGATTGACGTTGCCCGCCGCGTACATGCCGCCGGAGTTGACGCTGCCGGAGTTGAGCGTGAAGTTTCCGCCGCCGTAGAAGGCCGCGGGGAGCGAGGGGGACGAGCTCATGACCGTCTTCATGCCGAAGTTGCTGAAGTAGGCGTCCTGCACGGAGCCCGAAGCGCCCTCGAAATCAGAGCCGTAACCCTGCCCCTGGCTGCCGATGGTCGAGCGGGAGAAGACGTTGAAATCCCAGACGGAGATATCGGCGTGGGCGGGTGAGGCGGCCGCGGCGGCGCATGTGCACATGGAGATGAAGAGTGCACGTGCGGGTGCGGGGGAGGGGGTAGTGATCTTGATGCGTCCGTGCATGGCGATTCTCCGTCTTGATGATGCACAGGACGAGCGGCTGTGCACGTGAAGAGCTGGTCATCTCGATCTTCGAATTCATCGGCGTTGGTGTTTGCAGGGGAAGACCGGGCACGGAAACGACCCCATCGCGCGGCGAGGGTTAGGAGGGTGGGCGCGGCGATGCGGGCCGTGCGGCATGGGTGTGCACGTGCGATAACGCTGTTCGTCGAAGGATCGGGCTCGTGCCAGGGCGTCAGAGCCAGGCATGGCCCCAGGTTCCGCCGATGCTTGGCATCCAGTAGGTCATGCCGACTTGCCCATCTTCATCGGTTCCATAGATGGATATCCGGACGATGTTCTCCATGGCGGCGGGATCGATCGAGGCGACGCTGTCGGCGACGAGGCGGGTGCCTGGGGCGAAGCTCGGCGCGTTGAGCGAGGTGAAGTACCACCCGGCGGGGTTCTGCTCGCTGATGTTGTTGTGGACCCACCAGTAGGCGTGGGTCTGCCCCTGGTCATCAACGCCGGCGACGTTGAGTGCGCCCCAGGGTGTGACCCAGCCCGTCAGCGAGCCGGGCTGAAGCGGCACACCGCCGAAGTCCTGGGTGAAATCGACAAACGCCCAGTTGCCCGGCCCCATCGCGGGGGACCACCAGGATGCCACGGCGTGGCCCCCCTGGGTCGTCCCGATGATGTTGATGGCGTTCCAGTCGGTGGAGAAGACCGAGAGCGACCCGGTCAGCACCGGCGCGCCCGTGATGTCGCTGAGATTCGAGACCTGCCAGACGCTGTCGTCGATCGAGTTGTAACCATCCTCACCCGGAAGATAGAACTCGCCGGTCCACACGCCGATCACGTCGCCGCCGCTGTTGAGACCCACGACGTTGTAGCCGCCCCAGCTCTGTGCGTACGCGACAAAGCCCGGTTCGAACGTCGGCATGGTGTTGCTATTGGCGATGACCGCGTCGGTGATGTTGAAGACGACGACGTCTTCCCGCACCGAGTACATCGCGTGGGGGTAATACATCACCACCATGTCGCCGCCGGGCTCATAGCCCACGACCCCGTAGAAGGCGTCAGCGCCCGAGTCGTTGAGCAGACCCCTGGGGGGCGTGACAAGCGTGAGCTCCGAAGTCGGCGACTGGGGGTTGTAGATGGAGAAGTTCCGGAGGTAGATCCCGGCGCCGGGGTTCCATGCCTCGGTGTCCTGGCGTGTCTCGAGCCCGAGCATGAGGAGGCCGGACTCGGTCGGCAGGTAAAACTGCCCTCCATACTGAGATGTTGCGACGGGATCGCCGGTGAGGACGGGGAGTCCAAGCTCCGCCGAGAGGTTGCGCAGGGTGCGGGCCCCGGGAATCGCGTCGGAGGATTCCGCGAGGTTCTCCAGCGAGATGATGAGTTCGCCCGCGGCGTTGCGCCATGCAGCCAGGTGCGAACCAAAGGGGAAGGGCGCGGTGGCGGCGGCGACGACCGCGCCGGGAGCGGCGGCGGTGTCGCCCAGCGCTCCCCCGTACGCAAAGTCCGCGTCAGAGAACGTCAGGAGCGAACGCACCGAGGTCCAGCCGTCGCCGACGTGCAGGTAGAAGCCGTTGACGCCCGGGCGGAAGCCCGACGCGGTGTAGGTCAGTGTGTCGCCGGGCTCGAGCGTCAGCCTGGCGTCGAAGTTGTGACCGTTGAGACGCATCTCTCCGATGTCGTCCATGTCCCCGAAGGAGAGCGTGAGTTCATCGCCGTCGGCGTCGGTGACGTTCAGCAGCGTCACGAGTTCGGCGTACGTCCAGGTCTTGGACCGTTCGACGCCGAGCGAGCCGAGATCGACCGCTTCGTCCAGCGCCGGCGGGGTGTTGTCGTTGGCAACCGCGCGGGGGCCGCCCATGTAGTTCGTCCCGCTCAGACCATCCCAGAGCGAAATGCGGAAGGCCTCCTGGCCGATGTACGTAGAGTTGGAGAACGTGACCGACTCACCGGGCCTGAGGATCAGGGGCGAATCGGGCGTGAGCAGATGATCAGGAAGAACCTTAAGCGTGGGGTGCTGCGCGGCGAAGTAGTCGTTGATGTTGACCGAGCCGACCGTCAGCGTTCCCTTGTCGAGCGTCCAATCGTCGTAGAGCGTTCCGGGCTGGATCACCAGCACCACCTGGCCGCCCTCGGGGTCAATGATGTTGCCCGGCCCCTCGAGCTCGCTGATGATCTTCTCATACGTCATGGTCATCGTGCCGCGATGGCCGAGGTCGACGTTGGCGAAGACGGTCGAGTCGTCAAACTTCTGATACCGGACGGGCGTGTTGCCCGTGAACGAGATGTAGCCCTGCGCTCCGGCGAGCTCCTCCAAGGGCCTCATCGAGTCCGTCACGTGGATGAGTATGCCAAAGTCGCCGGGCCCGCCCCAGGGCGGGCCGAAATCGGATCCGGTGAAGGGCGTGTTGGGAACGCCGCGCCAGTGCCACGTCTCGCCGGGTTCGAGGACGTAGTCCCCGTCGGGCACACCGTCGTTGTCGGGGTCAAAGCGAGCCATGTTCCACGCGCCGTCGGTGGAAAGGACCTGGCCGTTCGAATCGAGGATGCCGTGGGGCTGGGATGAATCGTAATTGCTGACCGAGACCATCGGATCAACCGACGCGGTGAGCAGGAAGTGAATGGTGTCGCCTTCCGCGTCGGTCGCCTGCGTGAGCGCCAGGAGCTGTTCGTAGGTGATCGATACCGTCGGCACCTGGCCGTCGTAGACGGCGGCCTGCGTGTGCCGGGGCCACGCACTGTCTGGATCACCGGGGAAGTGGGTGTCGGGAAAGCCGGGCGCGATCGGCGCTGCATTCAGAAACGAACGCGTTTCCAGGCACTCAAGGGCGTGCGAACGCGTAGCGCGGCCGGAGCGTTGACGCGTCTTCCGCGAAAACAGTGGCATGGCTCTCTCCCGGTTGTTGTGCGATCGGCTCATGCCCTGGCGGCCGATCATCGTGCAGGGTGCTCAGGCGGCGTCGGTGGTGCTGCGTTCCCGGCCCTGTCGATTGCAATGTACCCGGCGGACTATCGCGGCGTCAATGACGCATTCGGTGCGATGGCGTGGGTGCACATGGGAGGTGAGGAAGATACCGCGATGCGAGTGTGCATGTGAAAACCCCCGTTGAGATATGCGTTTTCCAGGTACAAGCGACGGGTGTGCAAGGATGCACGCTCGCGGGTGCCCGGGCAGGGACGCGCCGGGCACACCAAGTTCACGACGGGGTGCTTCGGGAGCAGAGAGTCCGAATCATCTCCCTCCTCGGGGCCGTGCGGCTGGAAAAGTCGAGCGGCCCGTTCGCCCGGTGCAGGATGCGCCCGGTCAAGCCGTGGGAAAAGAGACCCGGCGTCGACGCGGCTTGCAGGACGCGAGCCGGGTCGATGCAGGGGATCCTGCGGGGCGGTGGAAGGCACGGGGCAGGGATGAAGCCAAAAAGAACAACCGGGAGCACGAGGCTCCCGGTTGTGTGCGTTCCCAATTCATCCATCTCCCGGCGGCGATGCTCGGGAGGCGGAATCGCGTACAGCCTTACTGGGCGAGGCGGGGGCCGCCGCCGGGGCCACCCTGGCCGCGGTTGAGCTGGATCTCGCCGTTGCGCTCTTCATACTGGCGGACGACCTGGCCGAGGTTGATCGCCAGGCGCTTGATGCCGGCCCAGTTCATGACGACGCGGCTGCCGACGGCGAACATCATCACCGGCTGACCCTCGGGGGAGGGCATCGGCATGTTGATGCCAAAGTCCAGGACGACTTCTTCGGGGGTCGTCGAGGTGCGGATGGTGTTGGAGTAGGTCGTGTGCATCTTGGACTCGTCGATGCGGAGCTGGACCTGCTGCTGCTGCGGCGTGTTCTCGGCCATTGGTGGTACCACCCTCTTGCGGATGCAAACGTCGTTCAAACCGCGTCGGCCGCGGCGTGCCGCCGGCTATCACTCTGATGTCCGGCTCGTCCCCCCGCCCCGCCCTCGGCCGCTCCCCCATCGTGAGGGTGGCCAGTCGGGGTCTCTCGGTCCCTCCGCGTGGCTTGACCGTCGGTCGGCCACGCACGGTGGGGGTTGGGGCCTTGAGTGTAGGCGGCGCGGGGGGCCGGTGTGCTCTTCGACGTTCCGTCCGCCACTGTTCCCGCGCCGGGGCGGGTCTCGATGAGTTCCCTGTCATCTGCACACGCAAACGCGGAATCCCGCGGGATCGCCGCCAAACCGGTGGTCCCGGCGTGGTAGCATGAAATAGGGCAGGCCAGAATCCGAATACGGGCGGGATCCTTCTGTCTGGCCGGTGTTTCCAGCCGGTGTGCAATCCTCGGCGTCCAATGTGCTCCTGATCTCTCATACCCAGGTGGTGGCGCATGACTCGCATGAATCTCACGGGGAAGTTTCGCCGGAGCGGGCTTGTTCGCGCGGGGTGTCTCGCGGCATCGGTCGTGGCGTGGAGCGCTGCGAGTGCATCGGGGGGCTTCTGGGCCCCCTTTTCTGAGCTGGACTCTTTGGCCGAGGTGGCGACGCGGGCGCATGCCGTTGATGCGGCGGCGTGGGCCCCCTCGGGTGCCTTCGCGTCGGCGCGGCTCTTTGATCCTGACCAGCGGACGGGTTCGCTGCGGGCGTTTTTGAATTCATCCAAGTTTTATGAGTCGCCTGCGTACGCGCTGGTGACGGGCAACCCGGGCCTGATGCAGGCCCAGATCGGGCTGCTTGGACTTGCGGCGGCGGCGGGGACGGATGCGTGGACGGCCGTGGGAAATCTCCTGGGCCGCGACACGGTGCTGACGCTGTATCCGGGGAACGGGGCGGGTGCACAGCCCAAGGTGCTGATCGTCTCGGTGGCGCGGGATGGTGCAGCGCGGGCGAAGTTCGTGGAGACCGCGGCGACGGCGGCGGGGCTGATGCGCGGGGGCAAGCCGGTTCCTGAAGTGACGACGGATGTTGAAGGTCGCTCGGTGATGACGGTGGGGGCGCTGAAGTTCTGCACCGATGGCGAAGCGATGCTCTTTGCGAGCGATGTCGACCTGATCCGCCTGGCGCTTGCGACCAAGGCTGGGAAGCACGACAGCATCGTGATCACGGGCGAACTTGACGCGGCGGAGCAGCGTGCGCCCGCCGACGCGATGGCGATCGCTTCATTCAGCACCAGGATGCTCGTGCAGGGCGCGGCGGCGGAAGGCAAGCCGACCGACGGGCTTGTGGACAATCCGCTGGGCGGGTTTCTGCTGGGCGGCTGGGTCAAGTCGATCGTGGGTTCAGATTCAATGATCGGATGGCTGGAAGATGTGAAGGATGGGCTTTCATTCACGACGCTGGTGGAAGGACGCGAGCCGCTCCCGGCGTCGCACGCGGGCTTCCGCGCACTCTTCCCGTCGCTTGCCCTCGACTGGTCCAAGGTCACGCTGCCCGAGGGCCTGATGACGGTCTCGGTGGCGCGCGACTGGGCGAGCCTGTTCGGGGAGCGAGAGGGCATTCTGACCGTGCAAGGGGCGACGCAGGCCGCGGCCTTCGCGGGCACGATGACGACCCTGATGGGGAACTTTGATTTCCTTGAGGACTTTCTTCCGCGCGTGAACGGCCCGGTGCGGTTTTTCATGCAGCGTCAGGATTTTTCCGGGTCGGGCTACATGCCGACGCCCGCGCTCCCGGCCTTTGCGATGGTCGCGCCGCTGAAGGGGGCGAGCGAGGAGATGCTGCGGCAGAGGCTGATGTCCGGGAGCCAGATGGCCGTCTCGTTCATCAACTTTGACGCCGCGCAGAAGCAGCAGCCCGGACTGCTGATGGGTCTTGCGGATCACCGGGGTGTTTCGATCTTCCGTGCACACTATCCGTCGCCCGGCGCGAAGGCTTCCGGGGCTGGCGGCGATAGCGCGATGAAGAACGACGGCGCGATGGCGGGGATGGAGGCGGGAAGGGGCGAGAGCGGCGAGGTGAACGTCCGGTACAACTTTGAACCGGTGGTCGCTGTCGTCAAAGACCATTACATCGTTGCGACTTCCCTCAGGACGATGACCGCACTGGTCGACGCGGTGCTCGACGGCGCCCAGACCGCGGGCCCCGCGGGGACCTTGGCAGACCAGGTGACGATGGACGGGGCCGCCGGTGCACGCATGCTCGGCGACAACCGCGAGGAACTGATCGTCAAGCGGATGCTCGATGAGGATGAAGACCGGGCGACCGCCGAGCGCAACGTGGACGGCTTCCTGGCGCTGATCTCGATGATCGAAACGATGCGGATGGAATCGCAGCCGACCGAGAAGGGATACCGGGGCACGATCGCGATCAAGATGCAGGCGTGGAAGCCCGGGGATGAGAAGGCTCTCGACAAGACCCCGGCGGCGGAGGGCGCGGGGTCGTGAAGAGCCGCGTCGACCACAAGGCGGATCTTTCCGCGTTCCGTCCCGGCGAGGACGGGGCGTGGGATCTCTCCGCCGCGAGCCACCTGCTGACGCGGGCGGGGTTCGCGCCATCGGCCGCGGAGCTTGCACGTGCGGTCGGGGAGGGGCCCGGAACAACCGTTGATCGGCTGGTCGACGGTGAGGAGGAAGCCTCGCGGGCCGCCGAGCTTGAACAGATCCGCAAGGCCGTCGCGCGGGCGGACAACATCGATCTTGTGCGCGGGTGGTGGCTCAAGCGCATGGTCCGGACCTCGCGTCCGCTCCATGCGAGGATGTCGGTCTTCTGGCACAATCACTTTGCGACCAGCAACGAGAAGGTGATGTCGCCGCCGCTCATGATGAAGCAGCTTGACGCGATCGAGCGGAACGGGCTTGGAAGGTTCGAGATGCTGGTCGGGGCCATGAGCCGTGACCCGGCGATGATCATCTGGCTCGACGGCGATTCGAATATCAAGGGGCGGCCCAACGAGAACTATGCACGCGAGCTCTTTGAACTCTTCACGCTCGGCGTCGGCAACTACACCGAGCGCGACATCAAGGAATCGGCGCGTGCGTTCACCGGCTGGCACCAGCGCCAGGGGGAGTTCCGCTTCTTTGAGCGCGACCACGACGCGGGCGAGAAGACCGTCTTGGGGACGACCGGAACGCTCGGCGGGGATGATGTCATCGGCCTTGCGGTCAATCACCCCGCGTGTGCACGCTTCCTGGCCGTCAAACTGCTCGGCGAGTTCGTGACCAGCCGTCCGGAGCCGGGGCTCATCGAGAGCTTTGCCGGATGCTTGCGGGAGCATTCACTCGACATGGGACGATCGCTCAAGGTGCTGCTGGCGAGCCGCGCCATGTTCGCTCCCGAGCACCGGATGATCCGCATCAAGTCGCCCGTCGAGTTCGTGGTGGGCGCGTGCAGGTCACTCGAAACCCGCGCGCCAGCGCGTCCATTGATCGACAGCGTCGGGCAGATGGGCCAGCGGCTCCTGGAACCGCCTTCGGTCAAGGGCTGGAACGGGCACCGTGCGTGGATCAATTCCTCCACGATGCTCCTGCGCCTCAGCGCGGTTCATCGCCTCACCGAGCCCGACGGGGCCGGCATGCTCAAGAGCGAAGAGCTGTGTGCATCCCACGGCCTTGATTCGCCGGAAAAGGTCATCGAGTTTGCAGTGAACATCACGCACGGCGGGACGATCCCCGCCGGGGCCCGGGAATCTCTCGCGACGCTGACAGGCAAGAGCGACCATGTGCTTCGGAATGCACTTCGAATCCTCATGTGCATGCCGGAGTATCAATTGGCGTGATGGATGCAGCGCACGGGACGGTGTGGCTCGGCGCTGATTGGTGTGCTGGTTTGCCTCGGCGCGACCCGGGGCGGGGAGTTTGAGACATGGCGACTCGACGCGAATTCCTCGGGAGCGGCATGACGGCGGCGGCGTTGCTCGCCTCGGGATGGACGCTCCCGGGATTCCTGGCAAGAACCGCACGTGCCGCGCTCCCGCTCCGCGATGAGCGGATCCTGGTCGTCATCCAGCTTACCGGCGGCAACGACGGCCTGAACACCGTTGTCCCGTACGGCGACGACCGGTATCACAGGTCCCGTCCCACGCTGCGCGTCCGCGAGGAGGCGGCGCTCAAGCTCTCGGGGCCGGGGGGCGTCGACGGGCTGGGGCTGCACCCGGCAATGACGGCGATGAAGGATCTGTACGACCGCGGGCAACTGACGGTCGTGACCAACGTCGGGTATCCCAACCCCGATCGCTCGCACTTTCGGTCGATGGACATCTGGCACACGGCGTCGATGAAACCCGAGGGACGCGAGGATGGCTGGCTGGGCAGGTACGTGGACCGGACATGGAAAGAGGGCAAAGCACCGCCAGCGCTCGTGCTTGACGACACGCCCCTGCCGCTGGCGCTCAAGGCAAGGTCTCTCTCGGTGCCGACGGTGGGGAACATCGACTCGTTCCGCCTCGGCGGTCTCGGGGACGATGTGACGGGGGCGATGCGAGCTGTTCGAAAGAACGCGGCCGAGGATCTGCTGTTCGTCCAGAGGACGCTGATCGAGAGCGTGGAGAATGCACACCGGATCGAGTCGATCGCGCGTGAGCCGGCGGCGGGTCGTTCATACCCCAACTACGGCCTTGCGGCGCGGCTTGGGCAGATTGAACAGCTCATCTGCGCAGGGTTTGGAGCGAGGGTGTACTACACATCGCTGGGCGGCTTTGACACGCACAGCAAGCAGGGCCTCACGCACGAGCCCCTGTTGCGGGAGCTTTCGGAGTCGATGGCGGCCTTCATGGCGGGGCTCAAGGCGCGGGGCCTCGAAGACCGCGTGCTTGTCCTGACCTACAGCGAGTTTGGACGGCGGCTGAAGGAGAACGGGAGCCAGGGCACCGATCACGGCGCGGCGGCCCCGATGTTCCTCGCGGGCCCGGCGGCACGGTCGGTGAGCGGTGCGGTGGGGGGAGTGATGGGGGGCGTCGTGGGGGGAGGGATCGACCTGGGAGATCTCGACGAGGGGGATGTGAAGCACCGGATCGACTTCCGGAGCGTCTACGCCTCGGTGCTCAAAGGCTGGCTGGAGGTGGAGCCGGGGCCGATCCTGGACGGGATGTTTGAACCGGCCCGGGTGCTGGGGTGAGGAGGACTTGCGGTGCGTTGCCGTGCCGCCGCGGTTCACTGAGGATTTGTTTTCGGCCGTTGACTGCGTCGGCCGGAGGCCGTGGGAGGCGATCAAGCCCTCCCCGCAGGGTTTGCGGGGGGCCGATTGGACATCCGCACTTTGGGGGCCGATACTTGTGGTCCCGCCGGGCCCTTTGCGGGCCGATCGGTGTGCCACTTTAGCTCAGCGGTAGAGCGATGCTTTCGTAAAGCATAGGTCCAGGGTTCAAATCCCTGAAGTGGCTCTTTTTCCGTCTATTTGCGTGTGCTCACGACTCCATGATCGCGTTGCGAGGCGTGGTATCGCATCGGGAGCGGGGCCCCCAAGCCGCGGGTGTCATGAGATCGGCGGGGGCGTTCAGTCGATCTCGAAGTGGTGGAGATCTGCGGTGCTGAACACCGCGCCCCACGTGAATCCCGCGTTGTGAAATGCGTTGACGAGATGCCAGTCGAGGGTGAAAAAGCCCTTCGGCCACCGTTTCAGGAACTCGTCGCCCACAAGACGGAAGCGGGTGTCCGCCTCCATGACCGCGGGAATCGTCGCCTTGCCCGTGTGGCCCGCCTCCTCGGCGGCGGCCTTGGCCGCATTCAACGCCGTGACGAAGTTCTGGCTGGTGTCGACGATGTTGTCAAAGAGGCGTCGTGGATCTGACTTCCACCATGACTTTCGAGTGGCCTGGGAGACATGGGTTCCGGCGATCAATTGAATCTGGTGCCATCGCTTTTCCTGGCCGATGTGTGCATTCAACGCCGAGTTCACGTCGACCGCCAGTCCAAAGCCGTGCTCGCTGATGGTTCCCAGCCGGTAGCCCTTGTTCGCTTTCATCGGACGAGGGTTGTACCCGCCGCTCTTGAAGTCGCCCTTGTACTCGGCTCTGACCGCCTTCAAGCGTGATTGCAGTTCCTCAGTCATTCCAGAGAGAATGATCGTGGGTGCCGATACCCCTGCTCTTCCAGTCTTTGCAAGATGGTTGAGCATCGCCTTGCGAACCCAGCAGTAGAAGGTTGTTTGGGCCTCCTCCCAGATCTGGGCGTGCTTGGCTCGTTCCTTTGCATTGGGCTCGAGTATGGCGCGTAGGCGTGGGACCGCCGCAAGCTCCGCCAGAGTCTCTGCCCGAAAAGTCGCATAATCGGCGCCGAAGAACTGTGTGCGGTCGAACAGGTAATCATCGACGTCATCCACCCGCTTCTCGGTGACGGGATCCTTCCGGCGATAATCCTTCTGGTTGTGTTTGTCGGCGATCCTGCCGTAAACACGCCTGAGCAAGTAAAGCTCACGAGCAGCCTCCTTGAGCTGCTGCTCGGTCGAATGGGGTTCATCAAAGGAAAGCGGGTCGAGCCCGATCAGCCCGCTTCTGCGGGTACACACGGGTGGGGGTGATTCGCTCGACTCGTCGCTTTGCCTTGCGGATTGCATGGGCGCCGGGGGCGTCCAGCCGCCGCATTTGCCGCCGGCATCGCCGTAGCTCAGCACGCCCGGGATTCTGAATGTGCCGCCCATCATCGAGCTCCTTCCAACGCGTTGTCCTGTTCGGACATCGCACCCCCCATGGGTGATCCAGAACGCGAGAGCACGCCCCGCGCTGCTCGAATGGAGCCCGATCATCACCGCTGGCGAGTTGCGTGCAAGCCGATCTTCTTTAAAAGGAGCGAGAATGCCTGGGCATGGGTGACATCAAAGTTCCAAAGTGTGGCCTGGCGCGGCCTTGAACACATGGGGGAGCCGCCGGCCTTGCTCCGCAGGGGATCCGGAGCGTCCGTGTTCACCGAACTTGTGGGCACGCTTTCACACCCAAAAACAACCACGGCGCCCGTGTTTACCGGGCGCCGCGGCGAGTGTGTGTCTGAGGAAGTGCTTTCGGCCTATCTATGACTATGGCGGAGGGACTATCGCGGAGGTGACTCTCGCGCGGCTGGATCAG
>DATGXW010000291.1:0-19107 GCA_035298585.1 Phycisphaerales bacterium | reverse complement strand
CATGTACACCGCCATGGCCCGCCAAGCCCCCACCCGACCCCGCACAGTTCGACCATACACCCTCCGCTGGACTCCCCCGCAGTACCGTCTATCATCCCCCGTCCAGCCCCCGGCACGCCGGACTGCGACGACATTGGCCCGATCGAAACCCGATCAGGCTATACGCCCTCCTAGCTCAGTTGGTAGAGCAGCTGACTCTTAATCAGCGGGTCGTAGGTTCGAGTCCTACGGGGGGCATTCTCGAATTTCAGTTGATGTGCGGAAGCACCGCTGTTCCGGGAACCTCTCCACAATTCGGTCCCTCCAACACGCAGGAATTTGCGTCGTCGGGTCGGCATTGCCGACTTTGCACTACGGCCCAGGGGCGGATGGCTGTGAACATTCAGCCTCTCACCACGCATTCATCGCATTGATGGCGTGATCCTCCAGTTCATTGCCGCCATTGTCGCCTCGATCGTCGGTGTGCTCAGTTCGCTCACCATGCTCATCCTGCTCATGGCCGGGTTGGCCAACGCCAAGCCAGCGCACTTGCAGCAGGGCAAATGGATGATGTGGGGGATCATCCTTGTGCAGGCGATCTCGCTCACGGCCGCGGTCTGGCTCATGGTCCGGCACAGGCATTGGCACGCGGCGATCGCGGGCGTCTCGCCGCTCATCATCGTCATCGTGCTCATCATCATCCTGGTCAAGATCGAATGGTGAACGGAGGAGCGGGGCATGAAGCTGCAACGCGGGACGTGGGCCGGCCAATTCGCTGACCTTGACTTCACTATGAAGACGCCGGCGGGGTTTGCGGAGGCTCCGCTTTCACCATGTCCATCAAGCGCCCAGCGCGGCGACGGGCTGCACATCATGACGCCGCTGGTCGTTTTGAAGCCCACCGAGCCTGGCGTGAGCCTTTCGATCTCGGGGCGGGTCGGGTGCGGGGATGGAACCGTGCGAGAGTGGTTCACCGACTTTTGTGCACAGTCCGACATCAGGCTCCTGAGCATCGGCCCCGCTTACGTCGGCGGGCTGCGCAAGAACCATCCGGCGATTTTGGCATCGGGTCTTGTGGAGCACGAGGGCGAAGACCTGGTGTTGAGCTTTGTGGTGATCGAGGATGGAGGCCGGGTGCTCCTCGCGAAAGTCATGTGCACGCGCGACGCGGAAGAGCGGCACATGCACACGCTGGAGAAGTGCATGTACTCTCTCGAGCTTCTCCGCCACCAGGGGCCGACGCTGCGGCTTGACCACGACGGCGCAAGGTACGACATCGAGATACTCGAAGCCGAGCAGCTTCCCGAGCCCGAGAGCGAGGCCGAGATGTTCAAGCGTACTCGCGAGAAGGCTCGCGAAGCCGCGTTGCTGAAGGCCGCGCTGTTGATCGAACAGGACCGCTTTGATGAGGCCGCTACGGCCGTGCTCTCGGCCGACGACAGCGGGCAAGGCCGGGCAGCGCTCTCACAGCTCTTCGCACAGGCCCTCCGGCAGCAGGTTGCACACGACGGCAAGCGGAATCCGGCCCGGCCCCGGGCGTTGGAACTCTACAGGCGTGCGCTGCTGTACCGGCTCAGCACCTATCCAGATCCGCACACCCAGGAAGAGGCTGATCGCTACAGCGCCGGCATGGATGAGGATCGGGCGGAGATCGAGTCGATCCTGGGATACGCGCCGGGATAAAGCGATTGTTTAACCTGCGAGCGGAACCTCGCATTTTCCAGCCTGCTCGGCTCTTTTCGTCGCATGGGAGTGCAGGAACCCTCAGGCCAAGGAGCATGAACATGGCGACCGCACTCATCGAAGCCCCCGCAAGCACCTCCAGCCAGCGCATCGAGGTTCTCGCCGCACTTGATGCATACGACGCGATTCTCAACGACGACTACGCGTTCATCGCGTACAAGGAAACTGATGTCGCCACGGGCGAGTGGCGCGTTCGCATCAAGGCACGGCATCTGACGGGCGTCGTGTTCGAACCCGAGGCCATGCGGCTGAACGCCAGGAGCGCGGGCGCACACGGCAAGCCGTTCTTTAGCTGGGGCAACACGATGGACCCCAGCGCCGGCGATCCTCGCAGTGTCCAGTACCGCGTGCACGTGAAGGAAGGCAAGCCTGCCGAGATCGAGATCTTCGTCCAGCTGCGCAAGGCCGACGGCTCGGCGGATGCGCCCCGCTCAGCCCGCTTTGCGTGGCCCGGGTGATATCTCTTTCGCACCACCGGATCACTCGAACGCACTTTCAGGGTCTCGACCGGCATTCTCGTGGACGGTCGAGGCCTTGTTCATTGCCATTGGCATCCCGCGCGACCGCGGGCGTGCTTCTGGGAATCAACGATCGATTTGCGGAGGAGCTACAACTCGTCGGGGGCGAGCAGCCGGTACCCCACGCCCGGCTCGGTGATTACAAACCTGGGCTGGGCGGGATCGGCCTCGAGCTTCTTGCGGAGTTCTCCGGCGTAGACGCGGAGATACTGCACATCGTTCACGTGCTGCGGACCCCAGACATCCTTCAGGATCATCTGGTGGGTCAGCACCTTTCCGGCGTGCTTGACCAGGAACGCGAGCAGCTTGAATTCCATGGGCGTCAGCCGGATCTCGCGCTTCCCGCCCGCTTCTTCCATGTGAACAAGCCTCGCGTCGAGATCCACGGCCAGCGAGCGTCCGTCGATGGTTGAACGGTACAGCGTGCTCGGCTCGGTCGACCGGCCGCCGCGCTGGGCCGCATGGCGGAGGGCGACGCGCAGTCTCGCCAAGAGCTCCCCGACGCCGAAGGGCTTGGTGAGATAATCATCCGCCCCGGCGTCAAGGGCGACGACCTTGTCTGTCTCCTGTCCTCGGGCCGACAGCACCACGATCGGCACGTGCAGCTCCTTGCGGATCGACCGCGTGACTTCCAGGCCGTCACCGTCGGGAAGGCCCAGGTCCAGCAGGATGATGTCGGGGTACGCCGTGACCGCCAGGAGCAAGCCGTCGCTTGCGTTCCCGGCATCCTTGACGCGGTAGTGATTGGCCTCGAGGGTTGCACGCAGAAAGCGGCGGATAGGCTCTTCATCCTCGATGATGAGCACCAGGGGCATGTGCACCGGTCGATCCAGCGGCTGTGCACGCCCGAGCTGTGAACCGCTCATGACGCACGCTCACTCTCGGAAACTGCCTCTTCTCGCGTGGGCATCATGGGCTGGGGATACTCGATTGGAAGTGAGAACAAGAAGCTCGCGCCGCGCGGGGAGTTGGGCTCCGCCCAGATCCGTCCCCCGTGTGCACGAACGATGCCTTCACATATCGTCAAGCCGAGTCCCATCCCGGCGGGAGATGCAACTGTACCTGTACGTGACCGGCTCTGTGCGTCCGACCTGCCGCGGTAGAACCGCTCAAAGACCTTGGTCGATTCATCCTCCGACAGCCCGGGCCCTTCATCCCAGACCTTGACGACGACCGATCCTTCCGACGCCCAGGAGGTGATGCCGACGCTCGAATCCCGCGGGGTGTATTTCAGCGCGTTCTCGATGAGGTTGTGAATCACCTGCGGGAACATCGCGTTATCGACCTTGATCATGGGCACATTGTCCGCGATGTCCACGCGGAAGCTGCGTCCGGTGAGCGCCTGGCGGTGACGTGCAAGCCCCACCCCCACCACTTCCTCCACCGTAGTCCACTCCCGCCGGGGGTCGACCGCGCCCGATTCAAGCCGCGTCGCAAAGACCAGGTTGGCGATGATGTCGTTGAGCCGCGATGACTCCTCCACGATCGTTCGCAGAAGCTGCGTCTTCGTGGAGGCATCGAGCACCCCGGCCTGTTCGAGCGTGCTTGCGGCGCCGGCGATCCCCGCCAAGGGCGTTCGCAGGTCGTGCGAGACCGAGCTGAGAAGCGCATTCCGCAGCTTCTCTCGTTCAGCGGCGATCTGCGAGGCCTGCTGCGATTCTGCGAGCATCACTCGCTCGAGCGCGGAAGCGGCCTGTGTCGCGATCGCCTGGATCGCGGCGATATCGTGTGAAGCAGGATCGATGTCGGGGGATGCGCCGCGGCGGATCCGCACACCCAGAAGGCCCACCGTGCCGGCCGTGGCGATCAGCGGGATGTAATGACCCGCCGATGACGGCAATCGCTGCGTACCCGCGCCGGCGGCACGTCCATGGTCGATCGCCCACCTCGCAACGCCGCGTTCTCGCTCCGGCTCGCTCCCGCTCCCTTCAAACCAGTCGGGCGTTCCAGACGCCGCGAGCACTTCCAGCGCTGATTCTCCTGAATTCGCGCGGCGACACAGCACCGCGTCTGAGTGCATCAGGTCGTGTGCATGCCGGACGGCGATACTCGCGACCTCGCCCGCATCCCGCGCCGCCGCCAGATCACGCGCAACCGCAAACTGCGCGGCGGTCGTCCGCTCGCGCGCCCACGCACGCCGGGCCATCTCCCGGGCCCGAGATGCCAGCGTCGCAACGAGCAGCCCGACCCCGAGCATGACGGCGAAGGTCAGGAGGTACTGGATATCGGAGACCGCGAACGTCCAGCGGGGCGCGACAAAGCAGAAGTCAAATGCGGCGACCGCCGCGACGGCTGCGCTGACCGCCGGCCCTCTTCCAAACCAGAGCGCCGCCAGCACGACGACCGCCAGGAAAATCATCGCGACGTTGGCGAGTTCAAAGCCGTGGAAGACGAAGATTCCCAGCAGCGTCACCAACCCCACCATGGCAAGCGAGGCCGCGTACCCGTTCCAGCGGCGCATCTCCGGCACGTGAACGGGCCGCGATGCCGACGCCACGGACGCGTCGTCATCCCCGCGGACAACATAGATGTCGATGTCCTCGCTGAGCCTGATCAGCGTGTCGACAAACGAGCCCAGGAGGACATCACGCCAGCGCGATCGAGCGGTCTTTCCTACAACGATCTTTCCGACGTTCCTGGCTCGTGCAAAGCCGATGAGCTCGCGGGCCGCATTCGATCCCGCGATCGTCTCGGTCGTCGCCCCAAGCGCTGACGCCAGACGCATATTTTCCTCGAGCCGTTCACGGTCCTGGGTTGACAGGTGCACCGTCCTTGGAGTCTCGACGTAAACGGCGATCAAGTCCGCGTGAAGCCCGGCCGCCATGCGCCGGGCCGCACGCACGAGCTTTCCCGACATCGGGCTCGGGCTCACCGCGACGAGGATGCGTTCACCCGCGGGCCAGACCGCCCTGATGCCCCGGTCCTGCTTGTACCTGTGCATCTGGCGATCCACCCAGGCGGCCGTCCTCCGCAGCGCCAGTTCCCGCAATGCCGCGAGGTTCCCCCCTCGAAAGAAGCCATCCTCGGGATCAACCGCACGCGAAGCACTCTCGCCCAGGTACACCTTCCCGGCGCGCAGCCGCTCGTGCAGGCTCTCGACGGGCAGGTCGACCAGTTCTATCTCATCGGCCTCTTCAAAGACTCTGTCGGGGATCGTCTCCCGCACCTTGACGCCCGTGATCTGCCGGACGACGTCGTTGATCGATTCGAGGTGCTGGACATTCAGCGTGGTGTAGACGTCGATGCCGGCCCGCAGGCAGAATTCGACATCCTGCCATCTCTTGGGCCTCCCGCCCGGGGAACCCGGCACATTCGAGTGCGCCAGTTCGTCGATCAGCAGTATGTCGGGTTTGCGCCTGATCGCCGCGTCGGCATCAAAGACCTGGAACCTGGATCCCTCGTACGCGACTTCGACAAGCGGCAAGAGGTCAAGACCCAGCAGCATCTGCTCGGTCTCGGCGCGACCGTGCGTCTCCACCACCCCGACGGCGACATCCACGCCCTGACCCGCGAGGCGTCGCGCGGCCGCGAGCATCGCGTAGGTCTTGCCGACGCCCGGCGACATCCCGAAGAAGATCTTGAGCCGACCCCGCCGCCCGCCGGTGGTGGATCCATCCCCAACCAGGTGTGCATCGCCCCCCCCGACACCGCCCTCACTCCTGAACCTGTTCAGGATTTCATCGGATCGCGGGATTGGCTCCGGGGATGGCGGCATCTGTAACGACCTCTCATCGTATTATCGCGCGGCCGGCGGCGGCTTTGAGGAGATTTCCGCACGTTCGATGGCACGATTCAGCAAGAGCACGTGAACAACGGGCTCGCCGGATATGCCAGGAGGGGGCACGATCGTGCAGCGTTCGATGAGTTCGTGCACACGCTCTGGATCCAGCCCCCGGGCCCTGGCGACGCGCAATGCCTGATACTCGGCCCCCTGCCTTGAGATGTGCGGGTCCAGTCCGCTGGCGGACATCGTGACAAGGTCCACCGGGACCGGCGTGCCTTCTGATGCAATGCCGACCGACCGTTCGGCCGCGTGAAGCGCGTCGATGCGGGCACGCACATGGTCGGCGAAAGCCGGATTGCTCAATGAAAGGTTGCTGCCGCTCGATCCGCTGGCCCGGTTCTCGCTCAGGGCGGTGTACGGCACGGGGCTTGTGGCGCTCGGGCGTCCCCAGAACCACTTGGCAAGACCCGGCGCCGCCGCGGGATCGCTCGTCCCGAATTCCTGGCCGATGCTTATGGATCCCACGACCTTCCCGTCCGGGTCCACGATCATGGACCCGTTGGCACGGCTCTCAAAGATGGTCTGCGCGAACAGGGTGACGAGCATCGGGTACAGCACACCTGTTGCAAGTGTGAGCGCGATGAACACGACGACCGCTGGGCGAATGTGCTTGATCATGCGTCAGTTCCACACGGGCAGCAGGTTGACCACCATGTCGATGAGCTTGATGCCTGCAAATGGCACGACCAGTCCGCCCAGGCCATAGATGAGCAGATTGCGTGCGAGCAGGCGCCCGGCCTCCACCGGCCGGTAGCTCACCCCGCGGAGGGCCAGCGGGATGAGCACCACGATCACGAGTGCGTTGAAGATGACGCTCGACAGGATCGCGGTCTTCGAGTGCAGCCGCATGATGTTGAGTGCATCCAGGGCCGGGTATGTGCCGGCGAACGCCGCGGGGATGATCGCAAAGTACTTGGCCACGTCGTTGGCGATCGAGAATGTCGTCAACGAGCCGCGCGTCATCAGGAGCTGCTTGCCGATCTGGACGACCTCGATCAGCTTTGTGGGGTTGCTGTCGAGATCAACCATGTTCCCGGCTTCCTTGGCCGCCTGAGTCCCGGAGTTCATCGCGACCGCAACATCCGCCTGTGCCAGCGCCGGCGCGTCGTTGGTGCCGTCGCCGGTCATCGCGACCAGGCGGCCGCTCTCCTGGTATTCGCGGATGAGCCGCAGCTTGGCCTCGGGCGTCGCCTGGGCGAGAAAGTCGTCGACCCCGGCCTCCGCGGCGATTGCCGCGGCCGTCACCGGATTGTCACCGGTGATCATGACGGTCTTGATCCCCATCCGCCGCAGTTCGCTGAACCGCTCTGCAATCCCGCCTTTGACCACGTCCTTCAGCTCGATCACGCCCAGCGTCCGGCCCCGGCCCTGCTGCCAGCACGCGACGACCAGCGGCGTCGAGCCACGCTTGGCGACCTGGTCAACGACTTCGAGCGCCTGTTCGCTGAGCCGCGCGGCTCCTCCGCTGAACCTCTTCAGCCAGCCATCGATGGCGTCGGCGGATCCCTTGCGGATCTGCACCGCATCGGCTTCCGCACCCCCCTGGATGTCGATCCCGCTCATCCGCGTCGTGGCGGAAAAGGGTACAAACAGCGCCGATCCGCCGTCGTGCGTCATTCCCTGCATGCTGCGCTCGCGGATGTTGAAACGCTCCTTGGCAAGGACCACGATCGAGCGTCCTTCGGGCGTTTCATCGGCCAGCGACGAGAGCTGCGCGGATTCCGCGAGCATCTCCGCCGTCGCGCCGTCCACCGGCAGGAACGCCGAGGCCATGCGGTTGCCGAAGGTGATCGTCCCGGTCTTGTCCAGGAGAAGAACGTCAACGTCGCCCGCCGCCTCGACCGCTCGCCCGCTGGTGGCGATGACATTGGCCTGCACAAGGCGGTCCATGCCCGCGATCCGGATCGCAGAGAGCAGGCCGCCGATGGTCGTGGGGATGAGGCAGACCAGCAGCGCCGCGAGAACCGTGACGCTGATCGGCGTGGCCGTGCTTGAGGGGTCGATCGCCCTGGCCTGAACAACGGCGAAGATCGAGAAGGGAAGGAGCGTCGCGCACGCAAGCAGGAACGTGATGGTGAGCGCGGCGAGCAGGATGTCAAGGGCGATCTCGCTCGGCGTCTTCTGCCGCTTGGCGCCCTCGACCATCGCGATCATCCGGTCCAGGAACGAGTGGCCGGGATCACTCGCGATGCGAACGACCAGCCAGTCGCTCAGAACCTGCGTTCCCCCGACCACGCTGGAGCGGTCTCCGCCTGATTCGCGGATCACCGGCGCCGATTCACCCGTCACGGCCGACTCGTTGACCGAGGCCACCCCCTCCACGACTTCTCCATCGCCGGGAATGATCTCGCCCGCGCGGACGAGCACGACGTCCCCCTTTCGGAGCGTGGAGCCCGGGACCGTGACGTACTCGCGCTCGGCGGTGCCGCTGTCGGGGCGGAGGCGCTTGCGGGCCTGGACGTCACGCCGGCTCTTTCGCAGGCTGGCCGCCTGCGCTTTGCCCCTCCCCTCGGCCATCGCCTCGGCGAAGTTCGCAAAGAGCACGGTGAACCAGAGCCACAGCGAGATGGCAAGCACGAGCCCGGGTGAATACCCCCCCTCCTCACCGCGGCCGAGGAACCCGGCGATCGCAAGGAGCGTGGTGAGCAGGCTGACCATGTAGACCACGAACATCACCGGGCTCTTGAGCTGCGTCCGCGGGTCGAGCTTCCGCACCGCCGACCAGGCGGCCTCGCGGATCAAGCCCCCACGAAGCAGCGAAGCAGAGACTGCGTGTGTGCTTCTTTGCATGTTCTTCTCTTTCAGGCCTGGCGACCTCTCACGGTGCAGTTCACCGGCCGTATACCTGGAAATGCTCTGCCAAGGGTCCCAGCGCGATCGCGGGAACAAATGTGAGAGCACCAACGATCACCACCACCACGGCGAGCATCAACACGAACACCGGCGTGTGCGTCGGCAGCGTTCCGCTCGTGACCTGCGAGACCCGCTTGCAAGCCATCGACCCCGCGATCGCAAGGACCGGCACGATGATTCCGAATCGGCTCACCCACATCGCGATCCCGAGCGTCACGTTGTAGAAGGGTGTGTTGGCCGAGAGCCCCGCGAACGCCGAGCCGTTGTTGTTGGCGGCGCTGCTGAAGGCGTACAGGATCTGGCTGAACGCGTGCGGACCCGGGTTGCTCGTGCTCGCGGCGGCGGCGGGGTGCATAACCGCGAGGGCCGTGCCGAGAAGGACAAGAGCGCAGGGCGCGAGAATGCACACCATCGCCATCTTCATTTCAAACGGCTCGATCTTCTTTCCCAGGTACTCGGGCGTCCGTCCAACCATCAGGCCGGCGACGAACACTGCCACGATCACGAACATGAGCATCCCGTACAAGCCGCTTCCAACACCGCCAAAGACCACCTCTCCCAGTTGCATCAGCCACATCGGAATCAGCCCGCCAAGCGGCGTGAACGAGTCGTGCATCGAGTTGACGCTGCCGTTGCTGGCCGCCGTCGTCGCGGACGCCCACAGCGCTGAACTCGCGACCCCGAGCCTGGCCTCCTTGCCTTCCATGTTCCCATCTCGCCCATCCACCCCCAGGGCCGACAGCACCGGGTTCTCACGTGCTTCGAGTGCATAGGTCGCCGAGAGCAGCGGCACGAACAGGAGCAGCATCGCCGCGAAGACCGCCCACCCCTGCCGGCGGTCCCCCACCATCTCCCCGAACGTCCAGCAAAGCGCCGCGGGGATCAGCAGGATCGCAAGCACCTGAAGGAAGTTTGACAGGGCGGTGGGATTCTCAAGTGGGTGCGCTGAGTTCACATTGAAGAACCCGCCGCCGTTGGTGCCAAGCTGCTTGATCGCCACCTGCGACGCCGCTGGCCCCAAAGGCACGATCTGCGTCGCAACCATCGCCCCGTCCGGATCCATGAGCGGCTGTGTCAGTTCCACCGTCGTCGGGGGACGCAGGCTCTGAACAACACCCTGGCTGACCAACGCGATCGCCAGTACGAGTGATAGCGGCAGCAGCATGTAGAGTGTCGACCTGGTCAGATCAACCCAGCAATTGCCGATGCTCCCCGCCGTCCGCCGCCCCAAACCCCGGATCAGCGCCGCGAGCACGGCAATGCCCGTCGCGGCGGAGAGAAAATTCTGAACACCCAGGCCGAGCATCTGCGTCAGGTACGACATCGTCGTCTCGCCGCCGTATCCCTGCCAGTTGGTGTTGGTGGCAAAGGAAATGGCCGTGTTGAACGCCGATCCCGGTTCGACGGCACCCAGGCCCGCCGGATTGAACGGGAGCATGTGCTGGACACGCTGGAGGAGATACACCGCGACCAGGCCCATGGTGTTGAAGGCGATGATCCCGATGGCGTATCGCTTCCAATCCATCGGCGTCGTCACGGCAGTCCGGCCTGCAAGGCGGTAGGCGCCGCGCTCGAGCCACCCGAGCGCCCATCCCAGACCCAGGGGGGCCTCCCCCGGCTTTCCCTCGAGCACCCGGGCCATGAACCATCCCACCGGCTTGACCATCGCGGTCAGCACCAGTACGTACATCGCGATTTCAAGCACACCGGCCGGCGAGATGGCGGCGAGCGTTGATGTCATGATGGGATCGATCGTGTGGAATCTCATTGGAACCACTCCGGCTTGAGCAGCGCGCTGAGCAGGTAGAGAAGAAGCACGAAGGCCACGATGCCCGCCACGAGGTAGATGACTTCCTGGGTATTCATCGCGTTCGCTCCATTTGCCCGGGTTCTCTCGCTCCGTCGACACCACGCTGAGGTTCGGGTTGAAGCCATGTGCACACCAGCACGAGGCCGAGCGTTGTGACGAGCAGGATCGCGATGAGAGCCATGGAGAAGGCGTCCGACATGTTCACTCCGGCGGATAGACGATTCGATCAACGCCATGAGCATGGCGTGCGATCGCCCGGATATCCCTCGCCGCGGCGTAAAGAGTGAGTCGTCGCTCATAAAGGCGGCATAAACGCCGCCCACGCACCGCCAGAACTCGCGATGCGCTGCTTGATAATCCCTTGACGTCGAACGTGCATCGCTTGACGGCGCCTTGAGCGAACTTCACGCATCACGATGAAAAACTCACCTGTCTCTCGCCTGGAGACCTTGCGGAAAACTCCGGGGGGAATTTCAGGAGCATCCCCATGTCCGATTCAGTCGCCACGCTCGTCACACTCACCATCCTGGGCCTGGGTATCGCCGTTGAGCTCATGCTGCTTCTCCAGTTTCGCAACGAAGGGTGGCCGCGAGAGCGGTCTGAACAACGACGCGCGCGACGCGAGCCGCGATCACGCTCGGAGCACCTTGTCGGCAGGTTCTTCGGACGCCGGCACGCCTTGGTCATGTCGGCGGCGTGCATCCTTCCTCCAACCCTTCACTCCCACGCCTCCGCACAGCCGGCCGCGGCTGGATCGAGCGAGCCCGACCGCGCCGCAAGCCCGCAGGAGCAGGAAGCACCTGCACACAACTGGCTCCCTCACTTCTCTTTTCAGTTGAATCTCGACGCGACAACGGCCTACTTCTACCGCGGCATCATCCAAGAAGACTCGGGATGGATCCTGCAGCCCGCCGCCCGGGTGAACGTGACACTGCACGAGAATCCGCAGTTCAAGCTCGACGCCTTCTTCAGCACCTGGAACTCATTGCACGGCCAGAAGACCGGTGCGGACCAGGGCCCGGCGCTGAACAACTACTGGTATGAGTCCGATCTCGCCGGCGGAGTGTCGTTGACCAAGGGCCCACTGACACTGACCACCTCCTACACGCTCCTGGCAAGCCCGAGCGACGCATTCGAGTCGGTCGAGGAGCTGGGCTTCACGCTCGCGCTCGATGATTCAACCTGGCTTGAGTCCCTGGCCCTCAAGCCCTACGCAACCATCGCCTTCGAGATCGGCTCCAACGCCTCCGACGGGAAGGACTCAGACCCCGGAACGTACCTTGAGCTTGGAATCGGTCCGGGCTTCTCGTTTGATGTTCAGGAATCCACCATCGCCATCACGTTCCCCGTCGCGGTCGGCATGAGCTTGAACGACTACTACCAGGATGCTCAGGGCGATGACGATTTCCTTGGCTTTGTGCAAGCCGGAGTCCGTGCGTCGATCCCCCTTGGCAGCCGGGGGGCCGCAGGGGCCTGGTCACTCAATGTCGGTGCGTCCATGCTGCTGCTGGGCGATCACACGCGGGAGTACAACGGCGGGGAAGATGCCGAGTTTATCGGCGTCGCCGGACTTCAATGGAACTTCTAGCCGCCGATGTTCGCGGCGTCATCCCGCAGGAGGAAGGCACGACTGTGCACGCTTCTCCAGCAACGCCCGCTCCCGGTCGTTCTTTGCAAGCTGCGCTGCACGCTCGAATGCCGCCGCGGCCTCCGAGAACCGCTCAAGCCGAAGCAAGAGGTCACCCCGTGCCGCGTGCAGCGGGTGGTACTCCCCGAGACGTCCATCCTCCGCGAGCACATCGATGATGGCAAGGCCATCCGCAGGCCCTCGCGCCATCGCGACCGCGACGGCGCGATTCAACTCGACCACCGGCGAGCCTGTCATGGCGGAAAGGACGCCGTACAACGTGGCGATGCGTTCCCAGTTGGTCTCTTCCGCCGTCGCCGCGGTCGCATGGCATGCCGCGATCATCGCCTGGAGTTCAAACGGGCCCGGATGATCTCCGCTGCGCGACGCGAGTTCGAGCCCTGCCAGTCCGCGGCGGATGAGGAGTTGATCCCACCGTCCTCGGTCCTGATCAAGCAGCAGGATCGGTTGACCGCTCGCATCCACCCTCGCCCTCATCCGCGAGGCCTGCAGCTCCATGAGGGCGGTCAGCCCGTGCACTTCCGGCTCATCTTTCATCCGGGCCGCAAGAATGCGTCCCAGCCGGATCGCCTCGTCGCACAGGGCTGGACGCATCCAGTCGCCGCCCGATGTCGCCGAGTATCCCTCGTTGAACAACAGGTAGATGACTTCGAGCACCGAATCCAGCCGCTCCCGCAGAGCTTCGCCGGCGGGAATCTCAAAGGGTTCATCGAGTTCGCCGAGCGTCTTCTTGGCGCGGACGATCCGCTGCGCGATCGTCGACTCCTGGGTCAGAAACGCGCGAGCGATCTCCTCGGTGGTGAGCCCGCACACCAGCCGGAGCGTGAGCGCTCCCCTCGCCTCTTCACCGAGCCTGGGGTGCGCTGTCGCGAAGATCAACCGCAGAAGGTCATCCTCGATCCCGTCGTCGAGGATGCGATCTACCTCCTCCATGTCGTCGGCTTGGGCGCTCGACCGCGCCTCAAGCACATTCGGATCGGCGGCGGATATGACCAATGTCCCCCGCCGGCGCAGCGCATCGATCCCCCGACGCCGTGCCGTGGTCATCAACCACGCGCCGGGATTCTCCGGCAGCCCCTCCCTGCTCCAGTGCTCCCACGCGGAAAGGGCGGCCTCCTGGGCCGCCTCTTCCGCCGCCCCAAGATCACCCCGGAGCAGCTTGGCAACCGACGCGATCACCCGGCCGGATTCCATCTTCCAGATCGCATCGAATGTCCGTTCAAACTCGGTGGCCATGGGACCGAGTCTAGGAAAGGTCGTGGCCTCGCCCCCCCCGCAGATCCTTAGGCAAAGTCCGCCTCTTCATACAGCGGACGGATCTCGATCTCGCAGTCCTGCCCGGGGTGCGGATGAGGGCACTTCTTGAGCCATTCCATGGCTTCCTCGACCGAGCGGACCTGCCACAGCCAGTACCCGGCGATGAGTTCCTTGGTCTCCGTGAAGGGGCCGTCATAGACACTGCGCGCCGAGCCGGAGAACTTGAGCCTCTTGCCCTGGGAAGTGGGTTTCAACCCCGCCCCGTCGAGCATCACACCCGCCTTCACGAGCTCCTCGTTGAACTTGCCCATCTTCTCCAGGAGGTCTCCCGTCGGCATCACCCCCGCTTCGCTCTGTGTGGTCGCCTTGACAATCACCATGACTCGCATTGTCGTGATCCTTCCATAAGCGTCGCGCGACCGGGCCGTACACCGTCCAAGGTCGCGCTGCACACGTACGTCGCGGTGTGCGGCCAGCTTTCGACATGCCCCGGGCAATTTTCTGCACCGTCGCCCGAAAATTCCCGCACATGCCGCCCGTTGCAGGACTTGCGTCGCCACCAAAAACGCGAACGCACGCCCCGTGAAAGGCGTGCGTCCATCTCGGCCATCTGGCCGCCAAAGGCGGCTCTTGAACGTGCCCGGCAGGAGTCGAACCTGCAACCTCTGCCTTCGGAGGGCAGCGCTCTATCCAATTGAGCTACGGGCACACTCGGGTCCAGCGGAGACGGTAGGACCGCACGCTTGAACCGGGTGGACGCACCCAGAGACCTCCGGCGGAAGGACCCTCGATGCGCCGGGTCGATGCTACCATCGCCGCCGCACGGGGGCAATCTCCGGCACCCGAAACCGCGCATCAAAGCGGTCGGAAGAAGAGTCGGGGAGATGACCCGCCTCGCCGCCGCACGCCGGCATGGATCCGCACTGCGAAGATCCCGAAAGACCTCGGTTCACCATGACGTCCCCCACCGTTCACGCCGCACGCCCAACCCCCCTGTGGGCGGTCAACGCCTTTTCATTCATCAACAGCCTCGGCACCGGCGTCATCACCAACGGCATCTTCTTCATCACCAAGAGCACATACCAGTTCTCTGAGACGATGAACTACTTCCTGGGGGTGGTCATCGGGCTGACGTATATCGTCGCCACGCTTCTCACCGGCCGCGTCCTCAACCGGCTCCGGGCGTCCGGCCTCCGCCTGACCGAGCGCAAGTTGCTGGTGATCACGATGGTGCTCATGGCGCTCATGTGCACACTCCCGCTCGCCTCGATCGGCGCCCCCGACCCCGCAGGCAGACCTCCTTCCAGTTGGCCGATCTGGGTGATGGTGGCGCTCTACATACCCCTCACGGGTGTCCTTTGGCCGCTTGTTGAGAGTTATGTTTCAGGGGGAAGGCACGGCAACGACCTCCGCAGGGCCATGGGTCTCTGGAACTTTGTCTGGTCAAGCGCCATCGCCGTCGGCTACTGGGGCATGACCGCCCTCATCGAGAAGAACGCACCCCTGATGATCCTCATCCTGGGGAGCTTCCATCTCGTGGCCGCGTGCGTGCTGGCAACTTTCACCCCCACGCCTCCCAGCCACGGCGATGACCACCAGCCGCATCCCCCGGTGTACGAGAAGCTGCTGGTCACGTTTCGAATCCTGCTTCCCCTGAGCTACATCCTTCATACCGCCCTGCAGCCGTTTCTACCCTCCGCCATGACATCGCTGGGTATAACCCTGGCATGGCAACCCTTGGTGGCGTCGGTATTTGCGGTCGGGCGTGCCGTGACGTTCGGCATCGCGGGGCGTCTACACATCTGGCACGGCCGGTGGTCGACCCCGATCGTGGGGGTCATCCTGCTTCTCCTGGGATTTACCGCCGCCCTCCTCTCCCCACTGCTTGGAAATGAGGGTCCGACGCCAGAAATCTCCTGGACCGGCATCCTTGTGCTGTGCGGAGGCCTTGCAGTCTTCGCCACGGGCATGGCGCTCAACTACACCGCCGCCATCTATTACGCGATGGCCGTTGGGAAGGCGGAAGTTGACGCCGGAGGGAAACACGAAGCCCTGATCGGCGTCGGATACACCGTGGGTCCACTGTGCGGGCTTGTACCTTCCTACGCCATCGACGCGGGTTGGATGCAGCAATCCACCTTCGCCCCGTTCGTTCTGGTTGCGGTAGGGATCATCGCCGTCTCGGCCACCGGCTTGGTCGTCCGCCGCGTCTTCCAGCATGCGTGATTTCGGACCATCCCCTCTCGTGCACGCCCGCGACCCGGGCGCGATGGACGCTGACTTTTCCGGGTGTGCAGGGGCCGCGGTTCACACCACGCGATCACTTGGCCGGAGTCGTGCGCACGCCGGCGGCGATTGTGCCGATCTTTCGAATCAGACCTTCCCGGGCCCGGCGGCAAAGACCCTGATCAGGACCGCCGACCACCCGACCGCTTGCCAACCCGCGAACCAGTCGAGACCATAGGTTCGTACAGAGTGTGCAGTTCCATAGAACAGGCACGGCCCACCGTGCCGGAAAACGAGGTTGCTCTGTGAAGCGTTCGAACTTGCGTCGTTCCCGTCCGTCGACCCTGCTCGCGGTGGCCGCGGCGGTGGCCCTGGGAACGTTCACTCCGGCGATGGTCAGCGCACAGCAGCAGACACCCCCCAAGGTGGCGGCGGGTGAATCCGCAGCGCAGCTTGATCTCTGGACGCAGCAGGTCTGGGCGACCGCACGCGAAGCCAACAGCAAGGCCTTTTATTCGCTGGTCGAGAAGGCCCCCGAGCTGGGCGAGGCAGCCAAGGACGCAAGCTCGGGAACGCTGTCCGCAGCGCTGAGCCTCAAGGATTCGATCGCCAAGCGCGAGGAGCTTCGCACCAAGCGGATCGGCGAGGTCAACACCGAGCTGGACAAGGCGCTGGCAGCGGAGATGACCGACACGAACATCAGCAAGGCGCTGGTGACAGCGCTCGAGCTGCACATGCTCGCGCTCGACAAGAACACGGTGATGCACGACCCCAGGGTGGTGAACCTGATCGCGAAGGGTGAATCGGCCGCCAAGGCCGCCGAGGCCCGCGGCGACTGGCTCAACGCGAGCCTGCTCTACTACCGGCTGTACTACCTCCTGGACCAGAAGGGCCGCTACGAAGAGGATGTTCAGCGGCTCAACCGCCGGCTGGAGATTCTCCGGCTCTACGCCCCCAAGAAGCTGTGGGAGCTCCGCATCGCGCAGCTCAAGGCCGACGGCGTCGCCGATGAGAAGCTTCCCCCCTATAACGACCGCGGGGCTGACTACCAGACCAAGCTCAAGCCCGTGACGATGGAGATGGTGGTCGGGGCGGTTCATCGCGCCGCGACCCAGCACGTCGAGCGGACGCCCTGGCAGAAGGTCCTGGGCGGGGCGCTGCACTCGGTCCGCCTGCTGGCGGAGATGCCCGACATGCAGGCGGCATTCCCCGGCCTTGCCGACGAGGCCCAGCGCACCAAGTTCATCAACGCGGTCAAGGCCCAGGAGGAGGCGGTGCTGGCCGATCGGGGCACCACGTCGGTCGGCGACATCTGGGACCAGCTCGCCCTGGTCGTGGGCACGAGCGACAAGACGGTCCGCGTCCCCAAGGAAGCGATCTTCCACGAATTCGCCAACGGCGCGCTCGACGAGCTCGACGAGTTCTCGGCCGTGATCTGGCCTGACGAGATCATCCGCTTCCAGAAGAGCACACAGGGCAAGTTTGTCGGCGTGGGCGTCCAGATCGAGCTCAACGAAGAGCAGATGGTCCGCGTCGTGACGCCCCTCGATGGAACGCCCGCCTACCGCGCCGGCGTTCGCAGCGGCGACGTCATCAAGAGCGTCGACGGGCGCGACGTCTTCGGGCTCTCGCTCGACCAGGTCGTCGAGTTCATCACCGGCCCGGCCGGCACGCCCGTGACGCTCGGCATCGAACGCACCGGCCCCGACCAGCAGAAGACGCAGATCGAGAAGAAGCTCAGCCGCGCCCTGATCCCCCTCAAGAGCATCAAGGGGTGGAAGCGGACCGGCGCCGCCGAGGATGACTGGGAGTGGTTCGTCGATCCGGCCGCCAAGATCGGCTACGTCCGCGTCACCGGCTTCACCGACGACACCACGGCCGACTTCCAGGCCGCGATCTCGCAGATGCTCGCCAAGGGCATGAAGGGGCTGGTGCTCGACCTGCGCTTCAACCCCGGCGGCCTGCTCGACCAGGCGGTCTCGCTCGCCAACATGTGGGTGGACCGCGGCGTGATCGTGAGCACGCAGGGGGCGAGCAAGCAGGTCGAGAGCCAGAAGTTCGCAGCACCCGGCAAGTCGGTCCTGGGGCAGATCCCGACGATCGTGCTCATCAACGAGGGCTCGGCCTCGGCGAGCGAGATCGTGTCGGGCGCACTCCAGAAGTACGGCCACGACGGGCTCATCAAGTGCTACGTCGTCGGCACGCGCAGCTACGGCAAGGGAAGCGTCCAGGATGTCTATCGCCTCGCCGACGGCCAGGCGGCGATGAAGCTCACCACCCAGTACTACATGCTCCCCGACCGGCGGATCATCCATCGCCTGCCGGGGGCTGAGAAGTGGGGTATCGAGCCCGACATCAACGTCGAGATGCTCCCGAGCCAGACGACCGACATGCTCGTCCTCCGGCGCAACTCCGACGTCCTGGCGCTGGATGAGAACGGCAAGCTCATCGTCGATGAGAAGTCGCCGACCCCCGACCCGGCGGACCTGCTCACCAAGGGCACGGATGTCCAGCTCCAGGCAGCGCTCGTACTCCTCCAGACGCAGATCCCCCTGCCCAAACTGGCGGATGGCGCCAAGCCTGAGAAGTCCCCGACGAACTGAGTCTGCACACCGAGTAAGGCAACACGCCAAGGGCACGGTCCACGCCGTGCCCTTTTTCGTTGGTAGGAGAGGGCATTTTGCCGCAGATGAACGCAGATGAACGCGGATAGAAACTGGGAGAAGACAACCGGACTCAACGGCCCTGACCGTGTCACGAAAAACAACTTCTCCGAAACGACGTAGAGGCTGTTTGTCGTTGAAATCCGGTTGGCTGCTGCCTTACTCCGATTCTGATCTGCGTTTATCCGCGTTCATCTGCGGCCGGACTCCTGCCTTCCCGCCTTCCGATCCGTGGCCAGCATTTCCCGCCTAGATTTCTCCATGACCACTTCCCCCGGTGCACGTCTCCGAGCCGCGATGGATCGTTCCTGCGTGGCCATTCCCGGCGCGTTCAACGCCCTGTGTGCACGCGCGATCGCGCGGGCCGGCTTTGAAGCGTGCTACATCTCGGGCGCGGCCACCAGCGTCTCGGCGGGCGTCCCCGACGTCGGCCTCCTCACCGTTGAGCACTTTGCACGCTGCATCCGCGAAGCCGCCGACGCCTCGGGGCTTCCTGTGCTGGCCGACGCCGACACAGGCTTTGGAGAGGCGGAGATGGTCCGCCGGACCGTGATCGAGTACGCACGTGCGGGCGCGGCGGGATTGCACATCGAAGACCAGAAGTTTCCCAAGCGCTGCGGACACCT
>DATGXW010000290.1:0-3650 GCA_035298585.1 Phycisphaerales bacterium | reverse complement strand
GTCGACGGGCTGCACGGCTCGAACTACGGCACGCTCCTGCCGGTCGCCGGCAATCAGGCGATGTACCGCTACCCCAACCAGCAGGAAGCAGCCACGCTGTGGTTCCACGACCACGCGCTCGGCACCACGCGCCTCAACGTCTTCGGCCACCATCTCCACCCTCGCCTCCGCGGCCACCCGATCCGCCATCGCGCCGGCCCGGGACTGAATCCCCCGGCCCACCATCACCGCCCCGGCCTCCGCGTCCTCCCCCACCGTTGGCGGGGCCGCCGTTTCCGCCTTCCCCTCCATCGCCGCCGCGCCCGCCGAGCGTTCCATCACCCCCATCACCACCAAAGCCGCCATGGCCGAATCCATTGCCGTCGCCCCCGTCTCCTCCCGCGCCGCCATCACCGCCGGAGGGGCCGGCGTCTCCTCCATCCCCCCCGTGTCCACCGTTACCTGGTGTTCCACCACGGCCTCCATCCCCGCCTTCTCCACCGGTGCCACGGCCGGTTCCGTTGCCACCTTTGCCCCCGTTCCCCCCGGAGCCACCCGTGTCGCTTCCTTCACCACCATCTCCGCCCCGCCCGCCGCCTCCGCCGCTCCCTCCGCCGCGGCCGCCGTTTCCGCCATTGCCACCGCTTCGACCCGATCCGGGAGGTGCATCTCCACCTCTCCCCCCCGATCCCCCCGTGCCGTTCTCGACGCCGTCCCCTCCGTGGCCTCCATCTTCACCGTTGATGCCATCTCCCCCGGGTCCACCGCTGGGAGCATCGGGGTTGTTGCGATCGCTCCCCGGGAAGCCCTCGGCGCCACGGCCTTTGGGAACGGATTTGTTGTGGGGATCTCCGCCGTGGCAGCCGTAGCACTTGGGATTGCAGTTGGGGTCGTACTGCCCGCGGTGCATCCGGTTCCATTCCTTACATTCCATGCACGCCGAGTGTGCAGAACCGATCCCGGCGACACGCAACATGTCCGCGATCTTGCAGGCGGAGGAATATGTTGCATGCTGGACACCGACGCCGTCGGTCCATAACTGAACAAATGCAACCGCATCGGCGACGTCGATTACCCCGTCGCCGTTGATGTCAGCACCCGGCTGACCTTCCGCCATGATCTCCATGAACAGCGCAAAGTCGGCTTCTTCGACGACATCGTCATCGTTCAGATCGGCGTTCACGGGAATCAGCAGAAGGCCGTAGGGGATGCCGCCGGCGTTGTATCCGACCCCGAGGACTTCGCCCGACTCGGCGATGTACGTCGCCCGCTCGATCGACCAGAACGCGGCTCCCACCAGACGCTCATCCAACGCGGTCGCTTCGCCGGCAAATGAGATGAAGGCACGCTGCGCTGACCGGGACGCTTCCACCGCAAGCGGGGCGTCGATGCCCCAGACATTCTCGACAGGCACGGCCTGGGAGGACAGGGAAAAGGCTTCTCCTACGACCGTTCCCGCGGAATTGACCCAGGTCCCCTGTGCGTGCTCGTACCCTTCCAAAATGGTGATCGGGAGTGAACCATCCGAGGCGGACCATGTAAAGGGAACCACCACCCTCGATCCCGTGGAGTCGGTCGCGTCGATCTCGCTCCAGCCGGTAACGATCCCGCTATCGCTGACGCCGCAAGCCCCGTTCTGTACACCGCCGGCGAGAGGGTCGATGGTCAGGTATGGAACCTGCCAATCCCACCACCATGCACGCCGTATGAAATCGACACCACTCCCCACCGGGGCGGCAATTGTCGTCCATCCCGCCCACGAGTGTGCACCTGCCCCCACGGGGAGCTGACCATCGGTGATCACACCCAGATCGTGCGATCCGCGATCCAGACCGTCGGCGTTGGGACCCACCCAAAGCACACCGTGCGGCAAGCCGATTTCATCGACCGCCGTGCCAACCACCACGTCGGTGCCGAGCACTCGCAGCGGTGTGACGGGACCTATCAGGCCCTCGGGCGTCTCGATGCGTACCGGCCGATAGTTCTGCGCGTGTGCCACCTGCGCCGATAGCGATAGCGATGCGACCGCGCCGATGGCGGTGAATAAACGCTTCATTGTCGTGTTCCCCCGTACGTGAACGCGTCCTGCGATGTGCGAGACCGGGGCATCTCTTCTCCCCGGACGCGGCGGCGGCCGCATTCTTGAACGCAGAGCTTAGCAACCATGCAACGACAACACAACACCTTCATTGTCGTCACCCGCACTCCGCGAATGAAGCGAAAGCGTTTTATTACAAAACCTCGTGTGCACACGAGTATTTGTCATGCATGTTACAACACCGTGACAGAAGGCTGGGCCCCGCACCCGTTGCGTGCACCTCGTGCCGGCAACAGTCCAGAGCCACCGGCGCTACATTTGGGCCTTCCTCACCAGCCTTGCATTCCCACCTGGAACTCTTCTCCATGCCCCAGCACGCGTGGCTCATCGCAACCGGACAGGTCATTCTTGCGCTCCTGGTCGGGATCGCCACGGCCTGCCAGCCGGCGATCAACGCCAAGTTCGCCCGCTACACCCCCTCCTCAATCTACGGGGGACTCTTGAACTTCGCGGTGGGGCTCCTGGTGATGGTCGCGGTCTTGGGGGTCTATTCGCTGGCGACCCGAACTCCCGCCCCGAGCGTTCAGATGGTGGGCCAGGCGCCCTGGTGGTCCTGGATCGGGGGTGTGCTCGGGGCCTTCTTTGTCACCATGTCCGTCATCCTGCTGCCAAAGATGGGAGCGGCGGTCTTTGTTTCGCTGGTTGTGGCCGGACAGCTTGTGGGTGCGTCGATCATCGACCACTATGGGCTGCTGGACGTGACCAGCCGGCCGATGTCCTGGGGACGGATTCTGGGGGTGATCCTGCTGATCGCCGGGGTCGTGTGCATCCGCAAACTCTGATCGCCAGAGGTCATAACGGTCGAAACCAGAGAGAGAGGGAGTGCCGTCAGCCTGGAGCGGGGCGGGCCTACCCTCGTCTACGCACTTGCAAGGAGTTTGATCATGGCCTCGATCATGGCCGGCGTAAGGATCGCGCACGCACGCTGGGTGCACGTGGTGATGGCTCTCGTGACGGCATGGACCGCCGCCGCGACTGCACAGGCTCAGGTGAAGGATGTGACCGCCTACCACGTGGTGGTGACCCGCGACAAGGCGGACCTCCGCTGCGGCGAGGCGAGCAATTTTTACAAGGTTGCCGAGCTCGCCCAGGGAACGGTCCTGGTGGTCGATGGTGAAGCGACCGATTACGCACGCGTGGGATACCCCGCGGGCGTTCTGGCCTTCGTCAAGGCCGAGGAAGTCAGCTACAACGAGGCCGCCAAGACGGTCTCGGTGACGCAGCCGACGCGTCTGCGGGCGATCAACGCCACGATCGGCGGGATCGGTTCGAGCTGGAAGAACCTGCTGGCGCAGCCGCTCCCGGCGGGCGTGACGCTCAAGGCGTCCGAGGCCAGCAAGGATGAGGAAGGACGGGTGGTGGCGTACAAGGTCACCCCCCCCAGCCAGGCCCGCGGCTTTGTTCGACTGGCGGACGTCCGCCGGGCCACCCCGGCGGAAGTTGAAACACACCGCGCCAAGACGGGTGAACACCCCGAGGCTCCCCGTCCGGGCCCGACCGAGACGCCGGGGGTGACCCCGACCCCCGGAACGCCCCCGGCGCCCACCCCCACTCCGACCCCAACACCCACCCC
>DATGXW010000289.1:0-3189 GCA_035298585.1 Phycisphaerales bacterium | reverse complement strand
CTTGCATCCCCGCGCGACGAATCGTCTGCTGTGGATGTGAGACTCTCAAAAGAACGCAAGCTCTACCTCGCGATCCTCGGCCTTGGCCTCAGCGCCGTCGCCGTCGACCGGCTCGTCTTGAACGGCGGTCCGTCGGGCGTCTCCGCCGCGATGAACTCCCAGGCCTCCCAGCTCCCCCAGCTCGCACAGAACGCGGAGCAGTCCCTCGCTCCGCAGGCCGCCTCGGCGATGGTTCCCGTCTCGCGCAGGCTCCAGGCCTACGCCACGGGCCAGCCCGTCGCGGACGCATTCACGACCCCCGAGAGCTGGGCCCCTGTCCCCGAGAAGACGCCCGAGAACATCCCCGCCGCCGCCCTCCGCGAGTCCGAGAAGACGATCACGGTCGAGCGTCCCGATCTTGAAGCCATCCGCAAGCGCGTCACCAGCGTCGTGGGCCGCGGTGCACAGGTCGCCGCGATCATCGACGGCGAGATCATCCGCGTCGGGCAGGCCACTTCCAACGGTGTGCTTCTCAAGTCCGTGGCCGGACAGGAAGTGACGGTCGTCGTGCAGGGCCAGGAATACACCCTCAAGTTTGACGAACAGCCCAAATCCCGCTGATTCGAACCACATCGCTCCGCAATCAGCCGACCGATTCTCCCGCGGCGGTCTGGGCATTTGCTCTCAACCCTTTGGTAAGTGCCGCCGATACGAGAGGTGAGCGACCCTCCGTCCGGGTTGTTCTTCGCAAGGCCGTCATTCGGGAGTCACTCATGCGTCCCATGTCCCGCCGTGGTTTCAGTCTCATCGAACTGGTCATCGTCGTCGTCATCATCGGCATCATCGCCGCCATCGCCATCCCCCGGATGAGCCGCGGGTCGCAGGGCGCTCAGGAGTCGGCCCTGGTCGGCAACCTCGCCGTCCTCCGCAACGCCGTCGACATGTTCACCAACGAGCACGGCGGCACCAAGCCGACCGACGCCTCGTCGATCGCCAACCAGCTCACCAAGGAAACCAACGTCTCGGGCAGCACCACCATCGGCGCTGGCGAGATCGCCTACGGCCCCTACCTGCGTGATGTTCCCCCGCTCCCCGTCGGCGCCAACCAGGGCCAGACCGCCTTCGGTGCGACCCTCGGCACCGCGAGCGTCGGCTGGATCTACGACACCTCCCACGCCAAGCTCGTCTACGCCAACTGCCCCGACGCCGAGGTCAGCCCCCAGACCGGCAAGAAGTACAACACCTATTGATCCGAACTTTTCCCCGGAACAGCAACCATGACTATTGAAGGCCCCATGCACGGCGTTCACTGCCCGTGCCGGGGCCTTTGGCGTTCCCGGGGGTTTACCGCGATCGAGCTCATCCTCGTGATGGCCATCATCGGCGCCTTCGCCGCGATCGCCATCCCCAGGATCTCCACCGTCCTCGCCCGGCAGCGCGTACAGCAGGCCGCGGGCCGGATCAGCGCTGACATCCTCCGCGCCTCGGCCCTCGCCCGCGCCGCCAGCCGCACGTACACCATCACCTTCGTCCGCAACAGCGCCCGCTACACCGTCAGCGGTTTCGACGCCTCGGGCAACAGCGTTTCCTGGCAGGTCACGCTCGGCGATGAGCCCTACCTCTGCAAGATGTCCTCCGTCGAGTTCGGCGTCGACCAGGCCTTCTCGATCAACGGGTACGGCGTCCCCGGCGAGGGGGGCAAGGTTTCGCTCGCCGCCGGTTCCGCCGGCGCGGTCGTCACCGTTGATCCCTCCCTGCCGCAGCCCACCATCACCAGCAAGTAGGCCACCGCAGACACGTTCGACGCACGCGTGCACAAGGATGAACTGCACACCCCGCCAACTCCGATCACGGATCGGCCCCCGGCCTGGAGCGCGGCCCGGCTTCACCATCATCGAACTGGTGGTCGCGTCGGGGATCATCGCCCTTCTCATGGTGGCGGTGGGGGGGTCGGTGATCGTCGCCGCCAAGGCGACGCCCATGGCCGGCAGCAGCGAATCCCTCTACAACCAGGGCGTGGCCGCCGTCCAGGAGATGTCCCGCGAGGTCTCCCAGGCGATCACCATCTCCGAGGCCTCCGCCGCCAAGCTCGCCTTCACCGTCCCCGACCGCACGGGCGACGGCGTCGCCGAGTCGATCACCTACGCCCTGACCAACGACAACCGCGTGACCCGCAACATCAACAGCGCCGGCGAGGTCGAGATCGCCGCGCGGGTCAAGGGTCTCAATTTCGGGTATGTCACCGGTCTTCGGACCCAGACGACGACCACCGCCGCCGTCGAGGGGGCTGAGCAGGTGCTCTTCTCCGGCACCGATACAACCGGCGCGGAGATCGCCTTTGACTCCAACTCGGTCGCGATCCAGTCGATCCGCCCCATCCTCACCCCCGAGGCGACTTCGTGGCGCATCACCAAGGCCCTGATGCTCCTCAAGTCCGACGGCCTCGCCACCGGGAGCGTCCGGCTCAACGTCTACCGCACCGATTCGACCAACACGCCCGTCGGGAGCAGCCTCGCCATGGCCGCGCAGAGCGAGCTCCTGATCGGCAGCTCCTACAACTGGCGGACCTTCTCATTCGGTTCCATGACGCTCGCGCCCACCGACGGCGCCGCGATCGTCGCGACCCACGGCTCGGTGACCATCACGCCATCCGGCGGCTCGGTCCTCATCAACACCGGCGGTTCAGGATCGGGCGGGAGAGGTATCCACCTCTCCAACGTCATCGCCGACCGCGGCAAGAGCCTCTCCATCAGCCTCAACGGCACATCGTGGACTGACTACGTCGACAACTCCCTCGCGCTTGAGGTCTACGGACGGATCACATCCACCTCGACATCGACGACCACGATCCAGACCATCGACGCCGTCGACATCCAGCTCCTGGTCGCGGGGAGCAAATCGATCCGCACGATCGCCGTCGTCGGGCCCCGCCCGGCCTACAGCACATCGCCTCCCCCTCCGCCTCCCAACCTCATCGAGGACATCATCGGGGGTGTCGGGGGGATCATCGGCGGCCTGCTCGGAGGAGGTCTCATCTCCCCATGAGCCGTGCACACCCACGTTCGGCCCGCGCCTTCACCCTGGTCGAGACGATCATCAGCATCGTCCTGGTCAGCATACTCCTCGCCGGCGCCCTGACCGCCGCCGGCGCCGCGGCGCGATTCCGCCAATCCACCTCCGCCCGCGACTTTGCCTCGATGCTGGCAAACG
>DATGXW010000288.1:0-14407 GCA_035298585.1 Phycisphaerales bacterium | reverse complement strand
GTCCAGCCCAGCAGCGGGTCCACGTTCCCGAACTGCGAGACCGCGACCAGCGCCCCCGCCACCACCGCCGCGGGCGTCGCCACGGCGTCGAGTGCGTGATCCACCCACGGGATGTAGTAGCCCGCGACTTCAACGATGCACGCGGTGGAAAATGCGATCACCGCCGGCCACGTCGCCACCCACGCAAAGCTCTCGGCGGGGGTCACCATGCCGGCCTTGGAGGCGATGCTCATGATGGCCAGGGGCAGAAAGACCCGAAAACCGCACGCGGCGGCGAGCCCCAGGCCAACACAGAGTGAGACGAGCGTTTCCATGTCTCCATGTATTGGGAGTCGTGGAAAACGGGTTTCGAGTCTGCACGGATCTCCGTTCGCAACGCGTTCGGAGATGCACACGTCGGCTCAGTCGATCCTCTTGAGGATCACCGCGGCATTTTGGCCGCCCAGCGAGCCGCAGCAGGCCAGGACGTGCTTCAGCGGCCTTTGTTCAGCGCCACGCGCGCCAGCGCGGAGGCCCGAGGGGTTGCCGGCGTTGAGCTGCGCGGGGAGTTGCTGACGGCTGATGCACATGGCGGCGACGACGGCGAGGATGCCGCCCATGCCGGCGTTGCAGGACCCGATGTTGGGCGTCACGGCGACGACGGGGATCTCCGCGAGCCGGTCGCCAAAGACCTTGGCGAGCGCACCCTGCTCGGCGGTGTCCATCCATCGAACCCCCGCGCCGTGCGGGACGATCGCGTCGATGTCGCCGGGCGCGAGGCCCGCGTCTCCGAGCGCGTTCTCGATCGCGTACTGAAGACCCTCATCAACCGCCACCGGCGTCGATGGAATGCCCGAGGCCCAGTCGATCGGCTGCGAGTGTGCAGCGCCGAACCCCACGACCTCCGCGTGCATCTTCGCCCCGCGGGCCCTTGCCTTCTCATACTCTTCGAGAAGCAGGATGCCCCCGCCCTCTCCCACCACGCTCCCCGCCGACGCGGGATCGAATGGCTTCACGAACTCCGTCGGATCGCTGGAATCGCCGGTCGGCGCGAGCCTCCCGGCAAAGTGCATCCGCAGCATGCCCATCAGGTTGACCTTGCTCTCAGCGCCCCCCGAGAAGCACAGGTCGGCATCGTCGCGCTCGATCACGCGCAGGCTCTCACCGATCGAGAGCAGGCCGCTGGCCTCAGCGCAGGTGATCGTGTTGCTCGGTCCCTCGCAGCCGTGGATGATCGTCACGTGGCAGGCGAGCATGTTGGGCAGGTACTTGAGCATCCACAGGGGGGGCAGGTTGTTCATCGCCCCGGCCCCGGGCGCGCCGTCGGCGCCGGTCGCGGTGCCCCAGGACTTCAGGCTGAATTCGCCCTCTGCGCCCGCGCGTGCGGTCACGAGCGCGGCCGAGAGTTCATCGGTCTCGGCGGCGATCAGGCCCGCGCCGATGTGACACCCCACGCGCTCGGCGGGGTAGGTCGTCGCCGGGGCCTGGCCCTCGGTCACCATCCCGCGGGTGGCGATCCCCGCATCCTCCACCGCAAACTTGGCCGCCCCGACGGCAAGCTCGATGTCCCGGGCCATGACCTTCACGGCTTTGCGGTAGCTCTTGGGCACGCGGTCCTTGGCGGAGAAGTCCTTGACCTCGCCGGCAAGCCGGCATTCAAACCCGCCGGGATCAAACCGCGTGATGGGCCCAACCCCTGTCCTGCCGGCCACCAGGCCGTCAAAGAGTGCATCCGCACCGAGTCCAAGTCCGGAGACCGCACCGATTCCCGTGATCACAACGCGACGCTGGGGCATGCGACGATGGTAGGTGCGGGGCGGGACGACCGCAGACCGTTCATTCGGGAATGGTTCGGAATATGGCGTTGACGCGGTGCCCGGGGTCTAAGCATCTGGAGGCCTTGCACGCGAGCGATCCCGCGGCTCACCACGCGAGCACGAAATCCTTCATTTCCGAGTGTCCAGATGGGATCAGACCGTCACGACAACTGGCTTCTTGAGCGAGAAGCCATAGCGATAACGCCCCGACCTGCTCATGCAGTTCTCACCCGGCACCGGGGGTGACCACTCGGGCTCGTGGTGCGTGAGTCGAAACTCCGACACGCTCCAGTCGCGTTCGATCCTGGTCATGCCCGACGAACTGAGCTTGCCCGCCGTCACATCCTTGCCACCCAATGTGCGGACCTCGTACTCAAGCTCCACCGAATCGTCCTTGTCAATCCCGCTGACCGAGACCCAGAAGGACTGCTGCTCCAGAAACCGGGTGACAAAGGAATTGGCGATCGCCTGGACGTTCTTTTTCACGAACGTCGTCCGCCAGTTCCCCTTCTCGTCGCTCCCCTTCACGAACATGAAGTCGTTGACCTTGGTGCCGGCAAGGTTGGTGGCCATGTTGCCGGGGCCGTTGTACAGGCTCACGCAGCGGTCAAGGTTCTTGTGCGGTCGCAGCAGGAGGGTGGCCCCCGAAGCGTCCATGTCAAAGTCGTACTTGTAGACGAACTGTTCGCCGTTGACCATCCCGCCCACGCGCTTGCCGTCGATAAGCTGCGCGGGGAAAAAGCTCGCGATCGCGTCGTTGCTCCCGCGCGTCGTCACGTGCATGTGGCCGGCGATCCGCCCCGTCTCCATCTCCACCGGCACGGAGATGTGGTCGTAAGGATCCCAATTGGCGGGCCGATCGGGTGCTCCGCAGGTGTAGACGTACACCGTGCCTGCGAAGGGCTGACGGTTCCAGATACCAACCTTGAGCGGCGCTTGCATGCAATAGCTCCTCCCGCAAGAAGCACGGACACTAACGCACGGGGCACGCGGGCACAAGTTCTCTCGTGCAAACCTCGTGCGCCCCGCAGGCACAAACGCCGAACACCGATCAGGGAATGATCGATTCGGGCTTCTTGTACGGAGAATCGGCGGGTCCGATGTAGTAATTCCAGGTCGACCACGGCGAGGAGATGCGCGAGCGTGAGGGGGCGTAGTACGAGGGGTCAGCGCTCTTGATGTTGTCGAGGGCTTCGACGTGGCCATCGAACATCGCGGCGTTCATGCGCTCATCGTGCCTCAGCGAGATCCGCTTGAGCTGGTCCGTGGGCTTGTAGCCGTTCTTGGAATCGCGGACGTAGTTCTCTCCCGAACCCATGAAGGCGTTGCCGCGCGACAGGAAGTTGCCCTGCGGGTTGCCCGAGAGGCCTGTCGCGTTGGTCACCGTGGAATAGTCGTACCCGTTGATCGAGGAATCAAAGTACCGCGCACCCTCGAAGACGAAGATCTTCTTCGAGGGGAAGGGGCCGATGTTGTCGAGCTTGGTCGGGTTGTAGCCCCTGGGCAGCGTGATGGTCTCGCCGCTGGGATTGCTCTCGACCTTGCGTCCCCCGACCTTCTTGATCTCGGTCGAATAGAGCTGGAAATACGCGGGCGTCAGGTAGCTCACGGTGAAGGGCTGCTCGCCGGACTTCTCGATCTGCAGCTTCTCTCCCGAATACCGGCGCGTGTAGCGGACCGTGTTGCTCGGGCAGCGGAGCCTGCTCATGCAGATCTCCTCGAACTTCCCGAGCTGGTCGCTCGAGAATCGCATCGCGCTCCCCATGATCGGGGAGATGTAGTCCCAATCCTGGACCGGCGTGCTTTCACCCTCCTGGTACGGCTCATCGTTGTGCAGCGCTGCGCCGGACGTATTGGGCCCGGGCATCGCGTTCTTGTTCTCGGCCTCGTACGCCAGCAGCGACGTAACCACGCCGCGCTGGTGTGCCTGGCAGACTCGCTGGCGGGCCAGGCCGCGTGCACGGCCCAGGGATGGGAGCAGTATCCCCACCAGGAGCGCGATGATGGCGATGACGACCAGGAGCTCGATCAGCGTGAATGCACGTCGGTCCATGGGCGATGCTCTCTGGGATGGGGGGAACAGCACGGGCCTGGGGAGAAGCAAAGTGTAGGAACCGCGAACATCGGCACGTGCGATCGCGATGCCCGGCGGATTCAGGTTGTGCAAATTTCGGGCCCGCGCTGTCGCCGATAAGCAAGCTCAGAGCGCGATCGCGGGTTCGCGGGGTCAGCGCCCCTGCTTGAAGAAGGTCCGCAGGCTTTCGAGGAGGTCCTCGCGGCCGTTGACCTTGCTGGTCACGACCTTGGGGCCGAGTTCATCAGCGCGGCCGTCGGGGAAGGCCTCGTGCAGGACGTTGATGAACGATCCGCTGCCGTAGCTGCTGGCGACCTGGCAGTAGCCGAACATGTTGCAGCGCGGGAGGAGCTGCTCGTCGACGAGCTTGACGCACAGGCGGTTGTCGGCGTCGGAGGAGTTGTCGCCGTCTGAGAAGTGGAACAGGTAGATGTTCCACTCGCCGGGGTCGTAGGCGTTCTGGAGCATCTCAAGGCAGGCCTGGTAGGCGCTGCTGATGCGCGTGCCCCCGTCCTCCCGCACCGAGAAGAAGGTCTTCTTGTCAACCTCGCCGGCCTTGACGTCGTGGACGATGTAGCGGCTCTCGATCCCCTCGTAGTTTCTGCGGAGCCACGTGTCGATCCAGAAGGCTTCGAGCCGGACCAGTTCCTTCTGCTCATCACCCATGGAGCCCGAAACGTCCATCATGTAGACGATCAGGGCGTTGCTCTGGGGCTTCTTGACTTCGTTCCACGAGCGGAATCGCAGGTCGTTCTTGATCGGGATGATCACCGGGTTCTCGGGGTCATAGGCCCCCATCGAGACCTGGCGTTTGAGTGCTTCGCGGTACGTGCGCTTGAAGTGCCGGAGGGCGGCGGGACCGATCGGCCGGATGCCGGTGTACTTGTCCCTGATCGTCGTGATCTTGTGCTGGCCCCGCGGCTCGATCCGCGGGAGCTTGAGTTCATCGGCGAGAATGTCGGCCAGTTCATCGAGCGTCACGTCCACCTCCAGCGCGTGACGTCCTTCCTGGTCGCCTCCCTGGCCGTCCTTGCCCTGCCCCTGCCCGACGCTCTGGCCCTCTTCACCCTCTCCCATGCCGACGCCCCCGGAGTTATCGCCGTAGCGGAAGGTCGGGATATCGATGTCGTGGATGGGGACCGAGACGACCCGCTTGCCCTCGCGCGCGAGGATGTCGCCGCGCGAGATGAACCTCCGCAGGTCCTTGCGGATCTTGCCGCGGACGATCTGCCGGAAGCGCTGGTGGTCCTGTTCAATCTTGTTGATCATGGGCGCCCGCTTCGTCCGTGAAACCGGGACCGAGGACACCAACCCCATCCGTGGGGAGGCCGATGGTGCCGGACGCGGCTGAAGCGCTCGCACCACCTGGGAATGGGCTCTGCTCTTAAAGTCCGGCCCGTCCCTTGGAAGGGCGCGGGCCGGCTCTCCTGAAAAGTCCAGTCCCAGTGATCTATACGGGTTCGACGGTCCGAAGATTCGGCTTGAAGCCAGAAGGAAAGAACCTACCCGAACCGTTGATACTGGGGTTTGTTCGCTACCGGGCGGGCCGGAGGCTCCGACCCCATCGACACACGTCCCCGGCGAGATTCCGATAAGTCTAGGGATGCACACCACCGCCACGAGTGCTGTCCGTGGCGGGGGAGGCTGGGGGAGTCGTGTGCACACCGGCGGCGATCCGGCGTGCGATCCACGCCGAGCATACCACGCCTGCCGCCACGGCCCATACCACTTCGATCACGCGGTTGACCACATCCGCCAGCAGGCCGATCGAGACCTTCGAGCCGCCGGCAAGTTCCACCGTGGCCTGTGCCGCACGCTGGGGAAGCACCGAGGAGAGCGCCCCCACCGCCCACTCGCGGATCCCCAGGACCGAGCCGATCACCGGGAGCGACGCCACCGCCTGGCTTACGGCGGCGAGCGCCGTCGCGTTCACGAGCCCGATCGGCGTCCCCACCAATTCAAAGGCGACGAGGTAGCGGACCACCCACGTGAGTGCATCCAGGCCGCGGAACGAAAATGCCGCGACCATCGAGCGGGCGAGCGATGCACGGGCGCCCGGCCGATCGCGATGGATGGCGCGGCCGTGAAGGATGGCAAAGCACAGCAGCACCGCGAGCACGCCCGCGGGCGCCCAGAGGATCGCGAGTTGGAGCGGGCGCGACGCCGCCAGGCCGGATGCAATCGCGAGGATGATGAGCCCACCCGCGCTGGCGGCGCTCAGGATCACCGCCTGGATGATCACCCGGGCGGAGGCGATCGGGCTGATCTGGTTGTACGCGGCGTGATAGGCGATGCGGGCGACCAGTCCGGGCTTGAGCGGGAGGTAGTTCGCAAGCCAGGCCGAACCCATCAGCGCGCCCATCTCAAAGAATCCGACCCTGCCGACGCGGCGGGTCAGGATCCAGAAGGTGGCGGTTGTGCACACCCAGTTGAGGGCCGGCAGCAGGATCGCGATCGTGATGAGCCACGGGTTCGCGCGACCGATCGAACCGATGGCCGAGCGAAATTCATCGCGGTGCAGCGTGATGAGCCACGCCGCCGCCGCGAGGGCGGCAAGGCCCAAGAGAGCGCTGACGGCGCTGCGGGGGCGGAACCCGCCCCGGTCGACCTGAAGGATGCCCCCGCCGGGTTCATGCGGTTCATGAACTGGCGGGGCCTGCAAGGTCACCGCGAGCCACCAGGTGCGCGGAAGAGGTCCTGGGGTGTTGAGATCCTCGAATCATCCATGATGCCGCGGACGTCGGGTCCGCCGCGATCGGCAAATCCGGCGACGCCCTCGGCGTGACGTTCTTCCAGGATGGAAGCGATTTGAGACAGTCGTGCATTCTCCGAGGCCTTGCCGGCCGCCAGGAGCGGATCACCCGCCTCGGTGACGCGCGTGAGGATGACGACGGCCATGACGGTCGGGTCCGTGTCCGCACGGGCCGCATCATCCAGGGCTTTCATGCCCGGACAGATGACATCCGAAGGAAGAACGGTGCACAAGAGGAGCCTGGCATCGGCCGAGAGCGATGCAAAGCGTGTCGCGGCGGCGGACGCAAACGCCTCCACCTGCTCCTTGGGAACGACCAGCGTCCCCTTGGTGACCCGGTCATCCATCGGATTGAGGAGCCGAGCGCGGATGACCGAGACGATACCCGGGAGGTCGCCCTCCGCCGCCGTCGCGAGCTGGTGGACCAGTTCGGCGTTCGAGTAGACCGCCGCGGGAATCGGGCTTCGGGTCTGTGCGTTGCTCTCGCGTGAAAGGCACAAGGGACCCGTCGAGATCACGCCATCCTCGGCCTGCGAATACCCCTGGACGACGCGCCATCGCTGGCGGACGAGCCGGTCGCAGCACTCGTCGGTCACCCATCCGGCCGAACCTCCCTCGGGCCAGTATGTGAACTCGATGTACTCGTTGGGCATCAGCCGGTAGCGGCGGCCGACATTGGTCACCTCGGGAGAAAGGAACGCGCGGACGTTGGAGATCCCGACCTCCATGCTCGACCCGAGCAGGAGCTGCGAGTTCAGCGCCCGGTCGTTGCCGACCCCCAGCGGCACGGGCGAGATGTTGCGGAGCCGGATCTTCATCGCCGTCCGGTCAAGCCCGTTGGTGCGCGCGGGGTCGACATCCACTTCAAGCGTCATGAACCTGTGGCCGCCCTCGCCGATGAGGTCGATCCACGAGGGGATTCCGGCCGCAAAGACGCGGGCCCGGCGGACCACATCCGCATCGACTTCTTCGCGCCCGGTGAGCTTTCGCATCATCGAGTAGACGTACATCCCTTCCAGGGACATCGGCATGCTGCGCCAGACCAGCCGGCACGCTTCCATCGCCTTCTCGGGCTGGTTCTGGAGGGAGTACGCCTCCGAAAGCCCGATCATCGCCCCCGCTCGCTGGTCGCCCACGAATTGAAAATCGGCGATGGCTTCCTCGACCCGGCCGGCCCGCAGAAGGCACCATCCGCGCGTGACCCGGTAGTCAAGATCCTCCTCGGTGTAGTGGTCGGTCCCGGCAAGATCTTCGAGTTCCTCAAGTGCACTCGTGAAGTTCTTGGCGGCGTCGGGCGCGACGGTGCTGTCCGTGCCGTCGATGGTCGCGATCCGGGGCTGTGCATAGGTGTTCGCCCAGCACAGTGCCTCCAGCACGCCCAGCTTCAAGAGCCTTGAAAGCTCCGCCGCACGCTCGGGCGGAATGTCCTGGGGCCGGAGTTTGGGATCGGACAGTTCAAAGAGCCGGGCCGCCGTGCTGGCTCGAAGATCCTGCGCGGAGATATCCGCCGTCTTGGAATCTCCCGAACTGACCGCGGCCACCAGCCGCAGGCGCTCGGTGAGCACTTCCAGGCGGACTTCCTCGGGCTTGGGCATCCCCTCGGTGGGGAGCAGCGCCTTCTCCGCCTGCTCACGCTGGGCCCGGGCCTGGATCCGGAATCCCTCGATCTGGTTGTTGAGTGCGTTCACCACAACCTGCGGGCCCTCGATCCCCCACTTGGTAAAGAGCTTCTCGCGCGCCAATTGCGAGCTCTCGGGGATCCGCGCCGTCTCGAGCATCCGGGTCACGTTCTCCTGGAAACGCCGCGCCTCTGCAAAGGCCCCGAGCGCCGCCAGTTCCCGCCCGATCGAGACCTGCGTCTCGGGGTCGGTCGGCTCGGCGAGCAGCAGGTTGGCGAGCAGTTCAAGCCGGCCGATCGGGTCGTCGATGCGCTCGGCGAAATAGGCGGCCGCCGCCGCCGCGGCGTCGCGGTTGGTTGAGTCAAGCGCGGTTGCTCGCTTGAGCATGTCGACAAACCCGGCGTCGTCCCCGATCTGCTGCGCCAGCACCGCCCCGTCGAGCGCCAGGCGGCTCAATACAACCGGGCTCAGCCCCTTGCCCTGGGTGAAAAAGCGGTTGATCCGCCCCAGGCGATCCTCGGCGGTCGTGGCGTCCTCGAGCAGCATCGAGATGAGCCGGTACTGGATCACCTCATCCTTCGCATCGCGGCGGAGCAAATCGCGGCAGAGTTCGATCGACAGCGCCCGGTCATCGGCCGCGGAAGCCGCCGCCAGGCGCCAGCGGATGACGCTCTCGTCGTTCATCAGTTCCTGCGAGATGCCCAGCACGGTCGCCACGAGCTGGTGGTCGCGCTGCCTGGGAGGCAACTGAAGCGCCAGATCAGAAAGAACGATGCGCGCCAGGTTCCGCCCCGCGACATCCCGGACCAGCGTTGAAGTCTCGGCCGCGGGCTGCACGGACGGAGCTTCGGAGAAGGGCGCGGCCGCACAGGCATGGCCCGCGGCGGTCATCAGCAGGAGGACCGCGGCCGCATTCATCATCGTCCGCGAGATTTTCTGAGCCAAGGTGCCATCCATGTAAGTTCAATTCCCGGAGCCAAATAACGCGGAGAGGACCGACACGAGGGGCGCCCCGAGGAACGCACAGAGACACATCGCCTCGACCGTCCAGATCATCGGCTTGCTGGCGTGGCGGAACCACCGATCGGCCACCAACACCATGAAGACAAAGAGACCGCCGGCCATGAGACAGATACCGACCGGCCACCGGACCTGTGCAATGTGCCCAAGCAGCCCGCGGGAGGAAGAAACGATCAGGATCCCCGCCGTGCACATGGCCGCGGCCCAGGCCGTTCCGGCCACCGTTCTCACCGTCATGCCGATCCGCTGCGTCAGTCTCACCTTGTACGCCACTTTCCGAGATTCTTGCGATTGCGTGCACCGAGCGTGCACACACCGGCATGACATGCTACCTACGACGCCATGGGCTCGGGGAGTTCAAAGAACCCGCCACGAAGTCCTCCCGCGGCGAACGCATCGAGAGCCGTGTGCACTTCCTCCGCCGACCTCGCCCCCCGCACCGCCTCCTTGAACGGCTTTACGCCGATCGCCTTGCCCGCGGTGTCAAACTCCATCAGCCGCTTGGCAAACCAGCTTACCCGGCGGTTGATCTGGAAGAGTGCGTAGCGGTCATCCCGCTGCGATCGCATCAATTCAAAGTACCGCCGCATGATCGCGATCTTGGCGGGGATATCCGGCTCTCGCGGCACTGCGCCCGTGGTCTGAAGGGCCCAGGAATCACGGAATATCCAGGGCGTCGAGAGCGCGCCGCGGCCGATCATGACCCCTGCACACCCTGTCCTCTGGATCATCGCGACCGCGTCCTCTGGTTCACGGACATCGCCGTTGCCGATGACGGGGATCAATCCCCGCACCGAATCGACCACCCGCGCGATGCCCGCGTGCTGGACTTCACCGGCGAATTTCATCTCGGTCGTCCGGCCGTGGACGGTCACGCCCACGACGCCGGCCTCCGCCAGCATCCTGGCAAGGTGCGGTGAACACGCCTGCCCGGCTTCATAGTCGGCGGTGCTCCAGCACAGCCGCATCTTGCACGTGAGGGGGACGGGAACCGGACCGGTCACTTCGCCCGCCAGGGAGGCATCTCCCAGCCGCCGGGCCCATTCCTCGGGAGAGAGCGGGCAGCGCTCCAGCTCCCGGACCACGTGCTCAACAATCCGCGCAGCGCGGGGAAGGTCGGTCAGGAGTTTGGACCCTCCATCCTTCTTGGTCACCTTGTCGACCGGACAGCCCATGTTGATGTCGATGATGGTCGCGCCGTGCTCCACCGCCCAGCGTGCACCCTGGGCCATGATCTCTGGGTCGCTCCCATACAACTGCATCCCGATCGGCTTGTCAAAGCCGTTGGTCTTGGCAAGATCAAGGCTGGTGGCGGTGCCACGCAGAAGTCCTTGCGGGCTCAGGAGATCGGTGCACGCCAGGCCCAGACCGCCCTGCTCGCGGCAGATCATCCGGAAGGCCAGGTCACAATACCCGGCGATCGGCGCCAGGAGCAGGTTGGTCGCTAGACGCAGGCGACCGAGTTGGAGGGGCTGGCCGATCACGTGTGCAGTTTATTCGCTCCGAACCTCAAACCCAGTCTCCAGGGTTCTTCCCAGCGCTGGGGGCGGGTCTTTACCCGACCGATGAAGGGATGCCATGAAGGCACGCCCGACCCGTTGTCGCGTGTACCAGCGGTGGGTTTAGGAATTCGGGCCGGCAATTCACGCCTGGCCTGATCCCCCAGGCCCAATCTGTCAGTTCGGTCCTTGATAGGATTATCCGGGATTGGTGGAATGGACGCGGGGGGTTGTGGCGGCTGGGGGGACGTGGGGACGTGGGTGAGGCGTGGGGTAGGTGGGTTGCGTGCAGGTCGGGACGATCGGTTGTGCACGGGTTGGAACCACTCGGCCCTTCGGCGTGATGGGGATATGCTCGGCATCAAGACGTGGGCCGAGGCTGGTCCACTCGAAGCGAAGAAGCATCATTGTGGCCGGGGGCGTGTGCTCCTGTGCGTCAGGCACCCTGCAAGAACAAAGAGCATCAGAGAACAGATTCGGAGATCAGTCATGCGAGGCTTTGAGAACGTTCGTCGGTCCGGTCTTCTGATCGCGGGTCTGCTCGCGCTGGCGGCGGGCTCGGCCGTTGCACAGAACGCTCCCGCGCCGGCTCCGGCGCCGGTCCCCCAGCCCGCGCCGGCGACGCCGACGGTGGGCAAACCCAAGCTGACGGTCGGTCAGCTTGAGCACGACTTGGGCAACATCCTCGATGTCGAGAAGACCAAGTTCGTGATCGAATTCACCAACACCGGCGACGGCGTCCTGGTGATCAACCGCGTCCAGCCCTCGTGCGGCTGCACCGCCGCCAAGCCGGACAAGACCGAGTACCAGCCCGGCGAGAAGGGTCGGATCGACGGCGAGTTTGATCCCCGCAACAAGGAAGGCGCCCAGGCCAAGACCATCACGATCTTCACCAACGACCCCGAGCAGCCTTCGACGACGGTGACCTTCAAGTCGGTCGTCGAGCCGCTGGTCAAGATCGAGCCCAAGGTCCTGAACTTCGCCAAGGTCGACAAGAACCAGGGCAAGACGATGTTCGTCACCCTGACCTGCGGCTCTCCCGACTTCAAGGCCACCCTCGCCACGATCACCGACGACCGCTTCCAGACCAGCGTCACCAAGACCGAGGAAGTCGAGATCTCCGGCCGCAAGATGTACCGCTCGACCGTCGAGGTGAAGGTTGCTCCCGGCGCTCGCGTCGGCCGCGGCACGGCGACCGTCGCCGTCCGGACCAACGAGCCCCGCGCGGAGCTTCTCAACGTCCAGCTCGTCGCCGACATCACCGGCGAACTCGAGGTGATCCCCTCCCCCGCGACCCTTGGCAACCTCCCCGCGGGTGAACCCTTCGAGGCCAAGATCACGCTCCGTTCCAAGAACGGCAAGGCGATCAAGGTCAAGAAGGTGGAGCTGCGCCGGCCGACGAATCTTGGCATCGAGGCCACGGTCCAGAGCGCTGACAGCAACGCACAACACACCGTGACGATCAAGGGCGTCGCCCCGCAGCGTGCGGGCGCGATGCAGGGCGAACTGGCGGTCCTGACCGATGAGCCGGGCGAAGAGGAAATCAAGGTTCCCTTCTACGGGTTCGTCCGCGTCGCGCCCGGGGCGGGTGGTGCACAGCCCGCGGGGCAGCCCGGCCAGGGCGGCCAGCCTCCCCGCGTCGTCCCCGTGCCGGTGAAGCCCGCCGAGCCCGCGAGCCCGGCGAACACACCCGCCAGCCCCAAGTGATACGCGTCCAGGGCACTTGATCGTCATGACCCGGCTCACGGACTCACGCATCAGTGTGCAGCAGGTCGGCCGCAAGAAAACGACGCACACGACTGACGGAACGTTCACGGAGGGTTCGAGCGATGATCATCACCCGGGCACTGGCGCTGATCGGGCTTGGGCTTGTGATCGGCGCGGCCGACTCCTGGATCCGTCCCGTCCAGCTTCGATTGAACAGCACGCCGGCGTCATCGGAGACGAAGACGCCGGCGATTGATGAAGGCGCCGCGGCGGGTACCCCGCACACACCGGTGAATGGAGCCTCCACGGCGGCGGGCGAGGAGGGTTCGGGGCGGGCGGCGGGCTCTCCCCATGTGCTCGGCCCCGAGATCACGGTGCCGCAGGCCAAGGCGCTCTTTGATGAGGGCGTGATCTTCATCGATGCACGCATCGATACGGAGTATGCCGTCGACCGCGTCTCGGGGGCGATCCACCTGACGTCGGCGATGTTCAGCGGGAGCGAACCCCCGCAGGCGCTGGCGATTCTCGATCCATCCCGGCCGGTCGTGATCTACTGCACGGGCGGCGACTGCGACGCGTCACACGCGGTAGGGATCCGCCTCCAGCAATCAGGCTTTGAAAAGATCCACATCATGGTCGACGGCCTGCCGGGGTGGAAGAACGCGGGGTATCCGGTCGACACGGGCCCGGTCGAAGGCCAATAGTCGGGGCCGCCAGTCGGGACCAGTCGTCGGGGGACCGTTCGAGGGGCGTCTTCACACAGGAACATGATTGTCCATGGCGACACAGCGATCTGAGCGCGGCGGCTTTGCCGGTTTCCTCCTGATGGTGCTCCGCCTCTTCCTGGGCGGGATGTTCATTTTCGCCGCCGGCGTCAAGCTCTCCGACCCCCAGGGCTTCAGCGAATCGGTGAAGGCCTTCCGGATCCTCCCCGACCACCTGGCCCAGCTCTCCACCTTCGCCGTTCCCTGGATCGAGATGCTCGCGGGCGCAGCGCTCATCATCGGCCTGTGGTCGCGTGCAGCCGCCCTGGTGATCGCCGGGATGCTCGCGGTCTTCATCGCGGGGATCGCCTCGGTCCTGGCCCGGGGCCTTTCGGTGAGTTGCGGGTGCTTCGGCAAGCTCCAGCCCTTCTGCACGGGCCCCTTGGGAGCCTGCAACATCATCCAGAACTCAGTGCTCCTGGTGATCGGGCTGATCGTGACCTCGTGGGGCGGGGGACTCCTCTCGGTCGATCGGGTTTTGGCCGGACGATGCTGCATGCCCGGCCGAAAGGTCGACCCGGCGGCGGCGGCGACCTAATATCCCAACCCTGCCGCGCTGTTGCGGCGGGGATCCACCGTCGCCCGTGCCGCACAACCGCGGCGGGGGCCACAGTCCACGACGGAGGCCCGCCGCGAGCGGGCATCAGCGCCATGTCGAAGTTCAGCCGCTTCCAGAACGTCCAGAAGGTCAAGGTTGCCCGCGTTTCCTCGAAGGGCAAGGTCTTCGTCGACTGGAAGGACATCGAGACCCTCCGCCGGATGATGAGCCCCAACGGCAAGATCTACGGCCGCAAGCGGGCCGGCACCAGCGCCGCCGAGCAGCGCATGGTCTCGCAGGCCATCAAGCGCGCCCGGTACATGGGCCTCCTGCCCTACACCAGCGCCACACTCTGATCCGGCCCCAAAGCTCTTCACTGAGTTTCGAACCCTCGTGACGACTTCGTTCATCGGAGTTGCATGATGCCGCTGCGCGATTACCAGGCTCTTCTCAAGCAGGCCCAGCACTACACCAGCGAGGGGACGATGCACCCGCGCGTGGTTCGGACGCACTCACCCCTCGACCGCATGAAGCTGGTGTGCGACCTGATCTGGGACCACTTCGGGCTCGATCAACCCGCCCGTCCCGCGTACTCCTGGATCGGCTTCTACGAGAAGGTCATCGGCCAGGACGAGATG
>DATGXW010000287.1:0-9378 GCA_035298585.1 Phycisphaerales bacterium | reverse complement strand
ATCCCGGGTTCAACTCTGTACCCGAGGGCGCGGGGGAGGGGGCTGCACACCCGGCGGCCAGAAGGACCGCGGCGATGGCCAGGGAAGCACCCCGGTGCACATGCCGATGGGGGATGAAGTTCAGAAAACGGTCGTTCACCCGAGCCTCCTGCTCTTTGGTGGCGGATACAGGGACGGCCTGACCCGGGGGGGGGATTCACTTCAAAATCCCACGCCTGCGGCGGCGACAAGACAACGCGCCGACCTCCGGTCGACTTCGCAAGTATCGGATGGATGGGCCAATTTGCTTGGGAGGTTGGTTGCTGAAAGGGGGGTCACCGCCTTGGTGCGGCGGCGACCGCGCGCAGGCGGGCGAACTTGATGGCCAGGCCTTCGATCGAGCGTTGTGCTTCACCCAGTCCGGACTTCTGGCGGGTGTCGGCCTCCACGCACGCGGCCAGGAGGCGGGCCGAGAGGGTGGGGGAGATCCGGGCGGCGACGGCGAGGATGGTGTCCTTGCTCTCACCCCAGAGCTTGAGCGTGCCGGCGAGCTGGAAGGGGTTGGCGCCGGCCTTGAGGCCGACGCACGCGCCGTGGAGCTTGCGGGCAAGGTCGGTGCACGCCCAGGTGACCAGCGTGGCGGGCTGGCGGGAGATCTCCACCACCTGTCGGACGTGGCCGAGGATGGTGTGTGCGTCCGCCGTCAGGAGGACGCGCTGGAGGTCCCAGGCTTCTTCTTCCCGGGTGAATCCGACCGACTGGGTGACCATCTCGCGGGTGATCGGGTTCTCGCCGGCCTCGATCGCAAGCTTGGCGATCTCGCCATCGATCCGGCCAAGGTCGGTGCCCAGGCGTTCGATCAGGGTTTGCGCGGCGTCGGGGTTCAGCCTGGCGCGGTGGGTTTCCTTGGCGCGTTCGAGAGCCCATGCACGCGCCTGATCTTCGGCGAGTTCTTCGCAGGAGATGATCGACCCGCCGGAGGCCTCGATGGCCTTGTCGAGGTTGCCGGGCCGCCAGGTGGGTGCACGCAGGACAAGCGTGGCGTCGGCGGCGGGCGATTCGGCGTACCGGGTCAGGAGCCCGCGCGGCGAGTTATCGCCGGAGACTCCGCGGCGTCCGTGTGCGGCGGCGGGTGCTTCCTCCTCATCATCGCCCGCCGCCCGGATCAGCTTGTCAGCGCTGTCGACGATGATGAGCTTGTGCCCCGCCATGAGCCCGAAGGTCCGGCATTCGTCGAGGATGTCGGCCACGCGCGATGACTCACCATCAAACTGGAAGGTGTCAAACCCGCCGTGTCTTTGCCTGAGTGCCTCGCGGATCTCCCCGGTCTTGAGCCAGCGGAGGAAGGCGTCGGGACCCTTGAGAAGAATGATCCGCTGGTCGGCGGTGATGGCGGCGGGGGATGTGGATGCACGCTTGGCCATGTGGGATGGACCAGTGTACGGCGTCGGTGGTGTTGACAGGGAGGGCCGGGCACGGGCCCGCGTGCCGACCCCATCGCTCCGCGGGCCGACTGGTGGTACTGTCTCGCATGCTCGTTCTGACCGTCATCCAGGGGCCGGACAAGGGTCGCAAGTTTCAGCTTCCCAACAACGAGCCCCAGCTCATCGGGCGCTCGAGCGAAGCGCTCCCGATCGAGGACACGACCGTGTCGCGGCGCCACGCCGAGCTGACACCCGATGACGGGGTGTGGTGGATCCGGGATCTTCAGAGCCAGAACGGAACGTACGTCAACGGCGTGGCGATCACAGAGCGCACGCGGCTGCGCCCCGGGGATCAGATCAGGACCGGCGCCACGCTGTTCATCTTCGGCGTGACCGAGAGTTCAGACCCCGACGTGGTGCGCCTGCTCAGCCCCCGGCAGATCGATTCGTCGGTCGAGCGCGCGATCCCCAGCAACGACGACTCGGTGATTCTCTCCGAGCCCGAGCCGCGCGCGGCCGCGGTCGACCACCTTCGCGTCATCTACCAGCTCACCTCGCTGATCTCGCAGGCGACCGACCGCCAGCAGCTTCTCAAGGGCGTGATGGACGTGGTGTTCGAGGAGTTCGAGCCCGAGCGGGGGTTCATTCTCCTGGCCCAGCCGCCGATGGAGGCCGGCAGCGCCCAGGTCAAGGACCCGCAGATCGTGCCGGCGGTGGTGAAGTACCTGGTCGCGCCGCGGGACGCGGACGAGGCGCGGATCAACGTGAGCAAGACGATCGTGCTGCACACGATGAGAAAGAGCGAGGGGATCCTCAGCACCAATGCGATGAGCGATCCGAGGTTCAAGTCTGGCGACAGTGTGCAGCGGTTCCATATCCGCTCGGCGATCTGTGCGCCGATCCGTTCGCGCGACCAGATCTACGGCGCGATCTACATCGACAGCACGATCGCCAACTACACCTTCACGGCCGAGCAGCTCAACCTGATGAACGCGATCGGCCAGCACACGGGCCTGGCGATGGCCAACGCCGAGCTCTACGCCGAGAAGCTGCGCTCCGAGCGTCTTGCGGCGATGGGCGAGGCGGTGGCGAGCCTGTCGCACTCGGTCAAGAACATTCTCCAGGGCCTGAGCGGGGGCGCGGACGTCGTTGAGCTCGGGCTCAAGAAGGACAACCTGCAGATCGTCAAGCAGGGGTGGGGGATCCTGCGCCGCAACGTCGACCGGATCGTGACGCTGACGGGGAACATGCTGGCGTATTCGCGTCAGCGGCGCGTGGAGATCGGGCTTGAGAAGGTGGGGGCGCTGCTGGACGACGTGGCGCAGCTGATGCACACGCAGGCGCAGGCCAAGTCCGTCGCGTTCATCGTCGACGTCGACGTCGAGATGCCCCCGATCCCGATCGACGGGGAGTTGATCCACCAGGCGCTCATGAACCTCGCCGGGAACGCGGTGGAGGCGGTGGAGCCGCAGACCGGCGCGGTGACCGTGCGTGCGGTCTACCACCCCGGTTCATCCGGGAGGGGGCATGCCCCGTTCGGCGGCGCGCCGTATGCCGAGATCGCGGTCATTGACAACGGGCCGGGGATCCCGCCCGACCGGCTGCCCTGGCTCTTTGAACCCTTCAACAGCACCAAGGGGCTGCGCGGAACGGGCCTGGGCCTGGCCGTGACCAAGCGGATCGTCCAGGAGCACGGCGGGCGGATCGAGGTCGAATCGCACACGGAGAAGGGCCCGACGCGCGGGACAACCTTCCGTGTGCTCCTCCCCGCCGATTCCGAGCGTGCGATCGATCCCTCCGCGACGTCGCAGTGATGTGGGGGAAGGCATTGAGGCGCGGAGGCATCAGGCATCAAGGCATCAAGGCATCTAGGCATCTAGGCATCTAGGCATCAAGAAGGATGGTGTGAGTTCGGTGGTCTTGCCTTTTCGCTCGATGCCTCTTGCCTTGATGCCTCTTGCCTCTTGCCTCTTGCCTCTTGCCTCGGTCCCTTGATGCCTCTTGCCGTCCCTTTCCGTACTCACCCCTTGCCCTTCACCCAACGTTCGACCGCGTGTGCAAAGCGCAGGCCGAAGGCCTCCGCGGTCGCGTGGTCGCCGGCGGGTGGCGTCTTGTCGGCGGGCTCGTTGTTCTGGCTCCAGGTCATCACGCCCAGCCATGAACCCAGGCGGTTCAGGTCCTTGCCGTCGCCGGTGTAGATGGAAGGCCAGACGCCCTGGCTCACCCACAGCATCTGGTGCTGGCCCGCGAAGACTACCAGGTCCATCAGCGCGTTGAGCTTGTCACCCGAGGGGTTCCCCGAGTTCACAAAGCCACCCGCCAGCTTGTCCTTCCACTTCTGCCCGAACCACAGCGGGCTCGTCCGCTCCATGAACTTCTTGAACTCCGCCGAGATCGAGCCCATGTAGGTGGGTGAGCCGAAGATGATCCCGTCGGCCTCTTCCAGCGTCTTCCATGCCCCCTCAAACTTGCGCTCCGCGCCCGGGTCGGGGAGATCCATCACCGACACAACATCGACCTTGGCCCCGGCGAGCGCGGCGGCCCCGCGCCCGACCGATTCGGCGACCGCCTTGGTGTGCCCGAACCCGCTGTGATAGATGATGGCGATGCGTGTCATCGGCGCTGCTCCCCTGTTGCACGGGCCCGGCGGAACGGCCGCCCGGGCCAATACTTGTTGAAACAACTATTCCACCGCTCGCCCACCCAGTCAAGGAGCGGTACGCGGAGGCCTCAACCTCCCAACCGAAATCCAGATGTGCACAGCCACAGCCGAGGCACACATGCACCCCGCCCCCCGCTTGGCCGCAGCGCGGCGTATCTTGCTTGCGGAACCCCGAATCACCGCTCCGACGGCGTCCGTGCCGCCGCGGGACGGCGAGCCTTCACCAGCAGCCGGTTCAGATCGGCAAGCTCGCGCGGGCTCATGTGCCCGAGCTGGGCCCGGTGCATCCCGAGGATCGGTTCATCGAGCCGGGCGAGCAGGTCGAGCCCCTTGCGGGTGATCTTGACGTACACCACGCGGCGGTCGGCCTGGCAGCGGATGCGCTGGGCAAGCCCCATCTTCTCGATCCGGTCGACAACCCGCGTCACATCCGGAACCTGCGCCACCATCTGCTCGCCGATCTCCGAGCACGGCCGCTTTCCCGGCGCATCTTCGCCCATGGTGGCGCCGCGGAGGATCCGCAGCGCGTTGTAGGTGGCCCCCGAGAGATCGTGGTCCCGAAGGAATCGCTCGAGCTCGACCGAGAGCGTGCTGGTCGTGCGGACGAGGTTCAGATATGCCTCCTGCTCGGCAAGATCGAATGCGTGCTTCTTGCCAAGCTCGTGGGCAAGGCTGGAGGCCTCGGGCCCGGATGGGCTCGACAGGCTTGGGCGGGCGGGGGTTGAGGGGGCATCATCCATGGGGCGGGTTCTTCCGCGGGGACGCTTGTTGCAACAGCTACCGCGTCTACGGAGAACTATACGCACATGTTCGGATGATCGCGTGCACGACGGCGCGGGAGAGAGCGCAATGTTCGGGGCTTGGGCTCCTCAGGACGAGGAGCGTGCGTCAGCAGCCAGCCTCAAAGCGAGCGACGAACATCGTAAAGTCGTCGAGATCAACAAACCCCGTGCCGTCGACGTCGGCGGTGATCGCCCCGGCCTCGAAGGCCGCGATGAACGCCGCGTAGTCATCGAGATCAACAAACCCGCTGAAATCAAAGTCCGCCAGGCACGTCCCCGCGATCGCAAAGTCGGCGTCGGAATCGTCGACGCCCGTCCGCCCGCCGGCGTCGCGCGCGACAGCGCGGATCCGCGCGTGGTTGGTGAACATGTCCGGCACGGTCCACGTGTAGGAGCCGTCGGCCGACTGGTTGGTCGCGATCGAGATCGGGTAGGTCTCTCCCCCGTCGATCGAGAGCTTGAGGTCCACGCCCGTGACGCTCACGTCATCGTCGCTGATCCAGGAGATGGGCGCCTCATCGCCGGGATTGAACGAGCCGCCCTCGTTGGGAGTCCGCAGGTACGCGACGGGGTCCTGCCCGCCCTTGTTGGCGGGGATGTGCATCACGATGCAGTGGAAGACGCCCGCCGACGTGACGACCGACTGGGCGTTGACCGCCACCACCGTCTTGGTCGGGTTGGCGTTCTGCCAGGCGGTCAGCGCCTGTGCGTTGTACCCCGCGCTGACGATGGTCGAGTTGGTGTAGCTGGGGATGATGATGAGGTCGTTGCACATGACCACGTTGGTGTACGTGTAGTGGACGTTGCTCACCTGCCGGGCCGGGACGCGCGTGACCGTGAAGCCCTTGCCCGCCATCGTCACGGCCGCGCCGTCGCAGATCGTGTCGGCGATGGTCATGTTTCCGCCGGTCACGGGCCAGTCGCTGATCATCACCGCGCGGTCTCCATAGACCTGCATCCACATGTCGATGTGCTGCGTGGAATCAAGCGCCGTCGGGAAGGGGTCAAAGAAGGTCGTGTCGAGCCCCTGGTAGGTGAGCCACTTGCCGTGGATCTGCGCCTGCGTGAGCGTCGGGTTCTCGTTGTTGATGAGCTTGGTGCAGTAACCCCCGTCGAGCCCGTCGAGGTGGTAGTTGCCGCCGCCGTGGACAAGCCCGACGTCGTAGACCTGCTGGCCCACCTGCGGCCCGTACCACGGGCTGAGTGCATCGTCGTTGGGGCGGGGACGGTTGTACGTGTGGTCGACGATGGCACGCACGCCGCCCTCATAGATATACCGCGGGCCGTAGTCGCGGATCCAGACCGAGTCGGTCGTGCGGATGAAGAACTTGACCCGTGCCATGTTGACCCCGCCGGCGGCGAGGCTGTTGGTCGCGGTCGTCTGCTCGCTGGCGGTGTCGACGACCATGTAGACGTCGGCGTTGCCCGTCGTCGTGATGTGCTTTGCCATCTCGACCAGGACTGGCGTGAAGCTCTCCCACGACATCATGATCGCGGCCATGGGCTCGTACTCGGCCGGGCATTCGACCGGCCCCGTCGGGGCGGCCGCGCGGCTCGAGGTCCGAGAACGGAAGTAGTCCGGATTGGCCTTGAGGAAGGCCCGCTCGGCGTCTGTCAGCCCGCGCGACATGGGGACGCCCTCGGGCTGTGAGAGAACGGGAGGATGTGCCTCCACCGCCGGCTGGCCAGCGCCGATCAGGAGCCCGGCCGTCGCCATGGAACCCGCAAGAACCGACACCAGGCCCGCCGCACGCAACGTCCGCATATCTCAGCTCCGCGATGAGAAGAGCACATCCGGGGAAATCCCCCGCCGACCAGAGTGGCTATCGAAATCGCCGGGGCGGCCGTTGAGCCGATCCGGCGGGATATCTCTACCGGGGGAAGGTCTGTATCAGCAGCCGTCGATGAAGCGTTCCAGGAAGTAGACGTAGTCGTCAAGGTCCACGAACCCCGAGCCGTCAAAGTCAGCCTGCGGCAGCCCGGCCTCAAAGTCCAGAACAAAGGCGGTGAAATCGTCGGTGTCGACGAAATCGGAGCGGTCGTAGTCCGCCCAGCAGAAGAACTGGATCTTGTTGAGATACGCCCACGACTCGCCGCTGCGGATCGTGATCAGTTCATCGCTGTCGGTCCAGTAGGTGTAGAGGCCGTTCTGCGTCGTGAACGCCCACAGCCCGTGCTTGATCTCGTTGTCGAGTTCGATCATCCCCGTCGGGTTGCCGACGGTCTGCGGATAGAAGGCCGTTTCCTCGCCGTCCACGGCGAAGTTGTACAGCCCGGCGGGTGCATCGGCCCCCGAGACGATCACCTCCCCGCTGTGGTGGTTGCGGGACATCTGCATCGGGCGATCGATGCTCGAGATGCCGTCCGAATCGACCAGACGCCCCAGGAATGTGCCCGAAAGCGTGTAGCGGTCGATCGAGTCGTGCGTCGCGTTGGTCACCAGCAGTTCGCCCCGCTCGGGAGACCACATGATGTCCATGGGGTTCGAGGCGGGGAACGACCCTACGGGCTGGCCGGTCACGTCGAACATCAGGATGCGGTCGCCCGGGGCCCCGTTGGCGGTCCCGCTGTGGCAGACGTAGACCGTGAAGTTCTCGCCGACGTATTCCATCCCCCGCACCTGGTCGAGAGGACCCGCCTCCACGTTGCCGTAGTAATCCGGCGGGTAGTCAATGTCCGCGGCGAACCGGTGAATTGCTCGCGCCTGCTGGTTGGTCACCCACACCTGCCTCCAGACGTTGGTCGCGTCGAAGGGGGTTCCCGCAAGGCCGTAATGTGCAAACGGGATGAAGTTGTCATCCATCACGTACGCCACCACGGAGTTGACCAGGGCCACGCTGCGATTGGTCTGGTTGCACCCCATCAGGTTGAAGGGCTCGTGGTTCCGGGGCCCCTGTGCAAGGGCCGGGCATGTGCATGCCGACATCAGCCCCAACACCAGCGGAAGGATCGCTCGACGCATTTCCGGTCTCCCAATGATGGACATCCACCCCCGGCGAGGCTGTGCAGGTTCAAGATACGACATCCCCATCGTTTCGCCAAGAAAACAGGTACGGATCTCGCGATGCGTGTGTTTGGGCTTCTCAGCGGAAAGATCCAAACAAAAACCGCCGCGATGGTGCGGCGGTTGCAGACAATGGCGGCTGGATTGGAACGCTTCAGAAGGGCGCGGGGGTCTGTTCACCCTGCGGAGGAGCACCGATATCGGCGACTTCCGTGGGCGCTTCCATCGGCTGGGCCGGGACGGGATTGCCGACCGGCTGCTGGGTGGGCTTGGGCTCGCGCATCGCCGGGGAGGCGGTTGCCTTGGGCTTGGTTGAGGCCCTGGTTGTGGGCTTGGCCGTCGGCTTCTTGGCGGCCGGAGCAGACTTCTTGGCGGTCGCGGCAGGCTTGGAAGGCGCCTTCTTGGCCGCGGGCTTCGCCGTGCCGCGGGATGCACGCGCTTTCGCGCCCATCTTGCCACCCTTGGCCGCCGGCTTGCCCACGGTTTTGTTCCCGGCTTTGGCGGTGGACTTTCGCGCTGACTTCTTGGTTGCCTTGGGCGCAGCCTTGCGAGCGGTCTTCTTTGCCGTCTTCTTGGCTGCCTTTTTCGACGCCTTCTTGGCCATGGTGATGATTCCTCCTCGAGCCGTTGCGTAAGAAAGTTGTACCAGACACCGTGACAACCCGCAACTTTACCGGACCCAATTGGGTCGAAATCCGCTCGATTCCGGTCGAGATTCTTACCGGATCGAGAGCGTCGGCCGTGTTTGACCCTGGCGCATCGATTCAAGCGTCACCTGTGCCAGCAGATTCCGAGACAGGTTCTCAAGCGACGACGCCAGGGGGCCGGGAATGAAGTTGTCCGATGGGTTCCCCGAATCGCTGTTCTTGCGGAGTTCGGGGGTGATCGGCACCGCGCCCAGGAAGGGAACGCCCAGCCTCTGGGCCATGTACTCAGCGCCGCCTCGCCCGAAGATGTCGTACTCCGTCCCGTGCTCGCACACGAAGTAGCTCATGTTCTCCACGACCCCCAGCACGGGGATCCCCAGTTGCTGGAACATCTTGGCGGCCCGCACGGCGTCATCCTGGGCCACCTGCTGGGGTGTGCACACGACCACCGCGCCGGCAAGCTGGATCAACTGCGCCATCGTCAGGGGAACGTCGCCGGTGCCCGGCGGCAGATCGATGATGAGGTAATCAAGCTCCCCCCAGCTCGTCTGCTCGGCAAGCTGCTTGAAGGCCCCGTGCGCCATCGGACCCCGCCAGATGAGCGGCTTCTCTTCATCGACAAGCTTGCCGATCGTCATGGCCTTCACGCCGTGGACCACAAAGGGCTGCAGCATCCCGCCCAGGGTCACGACGTCCATCGCACGCAGCCCCAGCAGCGTCGGGAAGCTCGGGCCGTAAATGTCGCCATCCATGAGGCCCACCGAGTAACCCTGCCGAGCCAACGCCACCGCCAGGTTGACCGAGATCGTGCTTTTGCCCACGCCCCCCTTGCCAGCGCCCACCGCGATCACCCGCTGGACGCCCGGGAGAAGCTTGGAAC
>DATGXW010000286.1:0-3640 GCA_035298585.1 Phycisphaerales bacterium | reverse complement strand
CGAGGGTGTCGCGCTCGCACATGTCCAGATCCCCTCGCTGAAGATCTCGCCGGGCCAGGCCCCCGATGTTCTCGAGTCGCTCATCGACGCCGACACGCAGGGCCTCGATCCCGACGTGGTGCTTGATCCGACGATCGACTTCTTTGCCACCTGCGCCCGCCTCGCGCGCCACCTGCTTGCGCAGCAGCGCTTTGTCCCGATGCTCCGACAGCGCGGCAACGGCGAGCTTCTTGGGATGTGGCAGCCGTGGACGGCCGATGAATCCACCGCGCACAAGCGGGATGTCCTCATCCGCAGCATGCCCGCCGCGGGTCGAGCGGCGGTGGATGGTTTCAACCACGACGGCGCGGCGATCATCGACGACTTCCTCTCGGCGATCGTGGATGCACACTGCCGCTCGATCTTCCGTCGCGAAGACCTGATGGACGCCGTGCGTGAGCGCGATCCAGCCTCCGACCCGCAGGTCGCGTGGCTGCGGGGACTCCTGGACAGCGAGCATTCGGTCGAGGCGACCACCTCGATCCGCCAGGAGATGACCCGGCGCATCCGGACCTGGATCGCGGGGCTCGAAGATCGCGGTCAGAGTTCGGCATGGCGCCTGTGCCTGCGCCTCAACGAGCCGCTCGAATCCAAGCTGGGCCTGGCCGACGGCGCGACCGAGTCCGACGCCGTGTGGTCGGTGAGCTTTCACCTCCAGTCGGTGGAGCGACCCGGCGTGCTGGTCGACGCGTCGGACATCTGGCTCCTCACCGCGCCATCGATCGTTCTCAGCGGCCAGCGGCTCGACAACCCGCAGGAGTTGCTGCTCGCCGAGCTCGGGCGTGCATCCCGCATCTATAAAAAGCTCGAGTCGGCCCTGGAAGATTCCGAGCCCATCGAGCTCACGCTCAATACGCGCCAGGCGTACGAGTTCCTGCGTGAAGTCCGCCCGGTTCTCCTGGAGCAGGGCTTTGGCTCGCAGGCGCCCGAATGGTGGGAATCCCCCGCCGCGCGCCTGGGCGCCCGGCTCAAGCTCGAGAGCGACGCCACGCCCCCCAACGAACGCAACGCGGCGCCATCACCCGGCACCGGCGCGGCCGCCCTGGGCCTGGGCACGCTCGTGAAATACCGCTGGGAGATCGCCATCGGCGACACCTCGCTGACGCTCTCGGAGTTTGAGCAGCTCACCAAGCGCAACAGCCCCCTGGTGAAGATCAACGGCCGCTGGGTTGAGATCAGGCCCGAGGATGTCCACGCGGCGGTGAAGTTCATCCGCGAGAATCCCGGCGGCGACGTCTCGATCGGCGAGGCACTGCGCATGGCCTACGCGTCGGACGCGGCGGCGATGGGCCTCCCCGTGGTGGGGCTTGAGGCCACCGGCTGGATCAAGGGCCTGCTTTCGGGTGATGCGCAGGCCGAAAGCCTGCAGATGCTCGCGACGCCGGGGACCTTCCTGGGCACGCTTCGTCCCTACCAGATCCGCGGCGTGTCGTGGCTTGCCTTCCTCGAGAAGTTCGGCCTGGGCGCGTGCCTCGCGGACGACATGGGCCTGGGCAAGACGATCCAGCTCCTGGGGCTGCTCGCACACGAGCGGTTGATCGGGCTGGGCGCTCCCGCGCCGGTGGATGCCCCCCAGTCGATCGAGTCACCCCCCGAGGCGGTCCCCGGGACGCCCGGCGCGCAGGGGGCTTCAGCCGAGGGCGGGCACGGCGTGGTCGAGGGATCATCGGGCGGTCCCGCGGTGCACGGCGTCAAGCCCACGCTCCTGATCGTGCCGATGTCGGTGCTGGGCAACTGGCTGCACGAGACGCGGCGCTTCTGCCCGCACCTGCGGGTCATGCTGCACCACGGGATGCTGCGCCGAGCGGGGCAGGATTTCATCAAGGCCGCCGAGTCGCACGACCTGGTCGTGACGACCTATTCGCTCGCACACCGCGACCGCGAGATGATCAACGCCGTTGAGTGGGGCCGGCTCGTGCTCGACGAAGCCCAGTACATCAAGAACCCGCAGGCCAAGCAGACGCAGGCGGTCCGCAACTTCAACGCGACGCGCCGGATCGCCCTGACCGGTACGCCGGTCGAGAATCGACTGAGCGAGCTCTGGTCGATCATGGATTTCCTGAATCCAGGCTACCTGGGCACGCCCCACAACTTCCGCTCGCGCTTTGCGATCCCCGTCGAGCGCTACCACGACCGAGCGAAGACCGACCAGCTCCGCGGCCTGGTCCGTCCCTTCATCCTCCGAAGGCTCAAGACCGATCCCAACGTCGTCACCGACCTGCCCGAGAAGATCGAGTCGCGCGAGTATGCACACCTCACCACCGAGCAGGCCTCGCTCTACGAGAGCACGGTCAAGCGCATGCTGGGCGAGGTCGAGACATCCGACGGCATCCGCCGCCGCGGCGTCGTGCTCTCTGCGCTCATCAAGCTCAAGCAGATCTGCAACCACCCCAGCCAGCTCCTCAAGGACTGGGAGGACGGCAGCCTGACGCCCCCCGACCCCGCGCGCTCGGGCAAGTGCGTCCGCCTCCTCGAAATGCTCGACGAGGTCCTCTCCGAAGGCGACCAGGCCCTGGTCTTCACGCAGTTCCGCCAGATGGGCCAGATCCTCAGCACGATGATCCGAAACAAGCTCGACCGCGAGGTCCTCTTCCTCCACGGCGGCACGCCGCAGAAGCAGCGCGAAGAGATCGTGCGCAAGTTCCAGAAGGAAGGCCAGAAGTCCCCGATCCTCCTGGTCAGCCTGCGTGCAGGCGGCGTCGGTCTCAACCTCACCGCCGCGACGCACGTCTTCCACTTCGACCGCTGGTGGAACCCTGCAGTCGAAAACCAGGCGACCGACCGCGCCTACCGCATCGGCCAGACGCGGACCGTCCAGGTCCACAAGTTCGTCGTCCGCGGCACGCTCGAAGAACGCATCGACGAGATGATCGAGCAGAAGATGGAACTGGCGACGAACATCATCGGCGCCGGCGAACGCTGGCTCACCGAGCTGTCGACAGACCAGCTCCGCGACATCCTCACGCTGCGTGATGATGCGGTGGGGGATGAGATTTAAGGGAAGAAGGCACTGGGGATCGGGCACGGGGCACTGGTGGAAGAACTCGTGCACGATGCAGTTCGCCCTTGCATTCCCTGAAAATGAGTGCATGGGCTCTGCTTCGGCCACCGCCCGGGTGGTCGAGGCAGGCGTGTTCGCCTAGACCTTGAATCGCGGTAGGCTGCGTGATCAACCCATCGGAGAATGATCAATGCCCGACGCCCGCCTTCTCACCATCGCACAGCTTCCTGTCGACCAGCCGATGCCCCTCATCGCCCGCCGCCGAATCATGGGCGACAGCATGATGGTCTCAGACGTCCTGCTTTCGCGGGGATTCGTGCTCGAAACCCACCAGCACGAGAACGAGCAGTTCGTCGTGCTTCTCTCGGGCCACTGCACATTCGGCATCGGCAACAAGGGCGACGCAACGTACCGCGAGGTCGAAGTTCGGAGCGGGCAGGTGCTCGTCCTTCCTTCAAACGTCCCCCACTCCTGCATCGCGCACGAAGACACTCGAATCCTCGATCTCTTCAGCCCGCCCAGCGCCATGACCGGCGTGGACCGCCGACCCTGAATCCCACCCCCCTGCGGCACATGCGCGGCGGACTCTCCCACCACCCC
>DATGXW010000285.1:0-10100 GCA_035298585.1 Phycisphaerales bacterium | reverse complement strand
GAATCAAGCGATTTTCTGACGCTGCTGCGGGTGTGGGAGCAGTACCGGCATGCACGCGAGACGTTGACGTCGGGGGGACTCTTTGCGTGGTGTCGGGAGCACTTTGTCTCGGCGTCGAGGATGCGGGAGTGGGGGGAGCTTGCACACCAGCTCCGATCGATCGTCGAGGACCTTGGTCTTCGGCTTGGCGAGGACCAGCCGTCGGAGGACGCGATCCACCGCTCGCTGCTGACGGGGTTGATCACCAACGTGGCGTGCCGCGAGGGGGACGGATCGTTTGATTACAGGGCGATCCGCGGGAACGTGGTGCAGATCTTCCCGGGCTCGGTGCTTTTCAAGAAGGGCCCGCGATGGATCATGGCGGCCGAGCTGGTCCAGACTTCGCGGCTTTACGCCCGAACGGTGGCGAAGGTCGATCCGGCGTGGATAGAGGAGCTGGCGGGGCACATCTTTCAGCGCCAGGTGTCGGATGTGCACATGGATTCCCAGACGGGAGAACCCAGCGCGTGGGAGCGGCTTTCGCTCAGCGGCGTGGTGGTGGTGCCGCGCCGCAAGATGCTGCTCTCCGGCCACGATCCGGCGGCGGCTCGGAAGATCTTTGTGCGTGAGGCCATCGCGGGGGCGGGGTGGAAGGTGGATCTTGCGTTCATGCGTCTGAACGTGGAGGCCCAGCAGGCAGCGCAGGCCGCGCAGGCCAAGCTCCGGCGACGGGATGTCCAGGTTGATCCCCGCGAGATCGAAGCGTGGTTTGATCGTGCGATTCCCCCCGGCGTCCACGATCCGGCCTCGTTCCTGAAGTGGTATGGTCCGGCGGCAGAGCGGGATCCCGGGGTCCTGGTCATGGGCCCTGACCAGCGCGTGCGCGAACATGCGAAGGTTGCGTTCGATCCGGCGGTGTTTCCGGATGAACTCAAGATCCCGACGCCCGATGGGGGCAGGGTCTTTGCGCTCCGCTACGCACTGGCGCCGGGGAAAGAGGAAGATGGGATCACCGTCGAAGTGCCGCTCCTGGATCTACCGCTGCTGACGGCCGAGCGGCTGGCGTGGCTGGTCCCCGGGCTGGTTCCAGAGCTTGTGCAGTCGCTGATCAAGACACTCCCGAAGGCCGAGCGAGCCCGCTTTGAGCAGTTGGGGCCCCTGTCGGATACGGCCGCATCGCTCGCCGGCGTCATGAGCTTTGCCGACGGCTCACTGCCCCGTGCGCTCTCGGAGGCCGCGGATGTGCTGTACTCGATCTCGGCGCCGGTGGAGTCGTGGAACCTGCGTGGACTGCCCCAGCATCTTCGCATGCTGGTGAACGTGGTGGATGAGGAGGGCAAGTCGCTGGGGAAAGATCGCGATCTTGAGGCACTGGCGCAGCGGCTTGAGGGGAGGCTCAGGAAGGCCCGTGGATCGATCACGCGGGCGGCGGTCGAGCGGTCCGGGCTGAAAACCTGGGACTTTGGCGCACTCCCGACCACTCCGCACGGCGAGCCCGGCGAAGAGCGGTACGGGGTGCTGATCGACCGGGGCGATTCGGTGGAGTTGACGGTCGTGGATTCGGCGGTGAAGGCGGCCGCGCTCACGCCGCTGGCGATCCGGCGGCTCTTTGCGATCGCATGTGCGGAGGAGGTCGGGTATTACATCGATGCACTCGGCCAGTGGGGGAGCATCAAGCAGCGGTTCAGCGCCCTGGGAAGCGAGGCCGAGCTGCGCGATCACCTGACGTTGATCATCGCCGACCGGACGTTCATGGACGGGCAGCCGGGCGTTCGGAGTCGCGAGGAATTTGAAGCACGCAAGGAGGCGTGCTGGGGAAAGCTCTCGACATCAGCCCGGGAAGCGGGGGAGGTCGTTGCGAGGATCCTGGAGCCCCGGGGAAAGGTTGCACACCGTCTTTCGGGGGGAACCAACCGGTTGTGGGCCGCGAGCGTGGCGGACCTGCGGGAGCAGGCGGCGTACCTGATGCCGCGCGGATTCCTGACGCTGGTGATGTGGGATCGGTTGAAGCACTATCCCAGGTATGCACAGGCGATGCACGACCGGCTCTTCTCGCTGCGCGAGGAAGGTTCAAAGCCGGAGCTTGCGATCCTGGAGAAGTTCGAGCCGCACTGGAAGAAGTTCACGGCGTGGGTTGCCAGCGCGATGTCGCGCGAGCGGGCGCGACTCGCGGAGCAGGGAGAGGCCGCGGGCATGGCAGGTGTGCGGGAACCCAGGTCAAAGTCGCCGCTGCCGCAGGCGCGGCGTGCAGCGCCGACCGTGAATCTCGATGCGGGCGAATGGGCGATGACGCCCGGGAACATGCCCGGGGTGGTGGCGCAGTACCGGTGGATGCTGGAGGAACTGCGGCTCTTGCTGTTCACGCCGGAGTTAGCCTTGGGGCCGCTGTCGATCGCGGAGGTGGAGCGCGCGGCGGGGAACCTGCCGGCGACGAAGTAGGCGAGAAAACGCGGAGACCCGGTGCGTGCACACCCGCAGCACACCGGGTCCCAGGGGTCAGGAGCGAGATGTCGGGCGAGGGGCAAGAGTCCCGGGCCGCGTGCTGTGTGTATCGGCGGGTCGCGCCTCGTCCGCGATCACGAAAACATGCAGGCGGGGATATTGGGGAGCATGCCTTCATGCAATGCCAGCGGCTCCCCAGAGAATCCACGGAGAAAAAAGGGCCAGGCCGACGAGCACAACCTCGTCAGCCCGGACCGTGGAGGGGGGCAGGATTTGAAAGGCACGCCGGCGTTCATGGAACAGCGGCGTGCAGCGCGGAGCAACGGGTCCGATCAGACCGTCGCTTCGCTGTCGCCGATGGCCGCCGCATTCACGGCGGACTCGGCGATCTGGGTGAGGGTCTTGTCCGCCTGACCTTCCTCGGCGATCGTTTCGTCGGCGAGGTCGGCGATGCGGGTCAGCCCAAGCTGGGTGGCGTATGTCCGGATGCATCCATACGCGGCGATTTCGTAGTGTTCAACACGCTGGGCGGAGGCGATCAGGGCTGCATCCATGACCGCCGGCTCGCCCTCGGTCTCGGTCAGAAGCTCGTTTGCTTCCTTGAGAAGACCGTCCATCGCGGGGCACTTCACCGCGCGGGGCGTGAGGCCGAGTTCGCCGAACGCCTCTTCGAGGCGCTCCACGTGCGTGGCCGTTTCATCCCGGTGCTTTTCGAAGGCTTCGCGGAGCGTCTCATCCGTCGCTGACTTGGCCATCTTGCCAAGGGCGCGCTGGAGTTGCTTTTCCGCGTAGTAAATGTCCTTGAGCTGGTGGACCAGGAGGTCTTGCAGCGTGTGAAGCTTCTTTGCCATCGAATCGATCCCTCGTTGAATCGGTGCGAACCCGGGTGTGATGATGATCAGCGGCCGTTGCGGTTGGCGCCGTTGCCGGAGCCATTCGCGCCCGCGTCGCGGCCAGCGCCGGTGGACGTGCCCTGTGCCTTGTCAGCGCCGCGACCCGCGGCCGAGGCGATGCCCGAACCCTTGTCGGCGGCGTCGGGCGATGCGCCCAGGTCGGCCTCATCGGTTCCCTCTTCATCGCTCGCCCGGCCCGCGGCGTTCTTGCCCGCGGTGTTGTTCTGCTTGCCGGGCTCCGAGATGGTGGCCTGGGTGCCGACGGCGGTCTGGGCCTGACGGGTGGCGGGACGATCCTTGGCGGCGGCGGTGCCGCAGCCGCAATCCGAAGACATCAGGTCATCATCGCCGCGTGCGGCGGTGTTGCCCTGCTGGCCCTGCTTGCCGCCCATCTTGGCGTTGCCGGCGTTTGAGCCGCCCATGGACGCGTCCTTGGTGTCGCCGTGGTGGTGGGGGGGCGTCTGGACTTCGTAGCCCGTGGTGCCCTGGTTGCCCTGAGCGCTGCGGTTCTGGTTCCCGGCGGTGTTCGACTGATTGCCCGGCGTGTTCTGCTGTGCCATGATGAACATCTCCGTTTCGTGTGGCCCGGCCTTGGCGGGGCGTTGTGTGTGTCTGAACGTCTTTCGTTGCACAGGTGTGGTAACTTCCGGGACCGAGGCAGTGAACCTCCGGTGAATCACGCTTCATGACCTTGCATGAACTTCTTCTTCCTGCGCCGGTGTCGTCGCCTGCTGCATCTTTTGATAGGTGCGCCACGCGGCATAGCCGCGCACGCCGATGCGAGCCAGACGCACCGGACCCACGAGCGCGACCAGGGCGCCCAGGACCGGCGCCGCAGCCCCCGCGACGCGCAGCCACGGCCCGACCTGCGGGAGGCCGGCGGCGGCCGCGAGAGCCTCGGTAAGCGAGTCGGGCTCGGGATCCTCTTCACGCCGGGCTTCAAGCTCCCGGCGATTCTCGGCGGCACGGCGTCGTTCCTCGAGTTCCTTGAGTGCACGCTCAAGCTGAGCGCGGCGCGCGGCGGCCCTGGCCATGGAACGGGCGACCAGCCACCCGGTCAGCGCCATCAAGCCGAAGGTTCCGGCCAGGGCCGCGAGTGCGGCCACGCGATCGGCGAGCGATTCCACGAGTGCGTAGACGAAAAAGAGCGTGGTGATCACGCCCCCGACCGCGCACAGCGTCGCCGCGACGGTGAGAGCCGTGGCTCCCAGCAGTCGCGACGACGTGGAACCGCGGGTTGCATCCCCCGCAGGCATATCCATGTTGAGATCCCCCTCTGTGGGATCGCGGTGTGCACATCGCACGCCGCGTGGTCACTGGGACTTATTCGGACGCGCCGCGGCGCAGCGCCCACGAGAGCATCTTGCCGACCACCATGCCCGCCGCCATCGAGACGACGATCGTCGTCACAGGTCGACGTGCGGTCGCCTCGGCGAGCTGCTCGTGTGCGACGTCATAGCGCTCCTTGGCATCGCCGGCGAGCCGCTTGGCCTCTTCTCCCAGGTGGGCCGCGGTTTCGCGGGCCTTGGCCGAGACCGTGCCCGCGCCGGTCCCGATCAGGTTGGAGATGTCGCGGCGGATCGCGGCGATATCGCTGGTGAGGTTTGAGACAGGGTCTGCGGTCGCACGACCGCGTGCACGCCCGTTGCTGGAAATCTGACGCATGGTTCGGTTCCTTGTGTATTGCCAAGCACACAGCGCTCGCGGACGTGGGATACACACCCCTGTTCCGCGGACAATCGCGTGTGTCATGTGCTTGCCTGTTGTCTATCAGTTCCGCGAGTTACATGGCCCTGACTACGCCATGAATTCACGCTCATTGCACACCGCTCATCGGTCGAGCGGGTGATCGCGGGATCCACCCTGACCGCGTCCTTGGTTACGCGGGGTCGAATCGATCCGCGACAGTCTCGGATCGTCTTCCGACATGCGGTGGATGTTGCGGATGCCGCTGTTGAGCGAGGTGCGGGCAAGCTGAAGGATCAGCCGGACCGTGGAGAGGAGGAAGGCGCCGAGCGAGAGGATGAAGGCGGCATCGAGAACGCCGTACGGCTCGCCGCTGGGACGCGTGAACGCGAGGTACCCCGTAATGACACACGCGGCGCTGGAGAGCGCCAGGGAAGTCCGGAGGTTGAGGAAGCTGGTCACGCGGTCACCTACAGATGAGTTACGGATGGACCGCTGATCGTGGAATGAATCGTTCATGAAAACCGCCTTAGGCTGCATGAAGCACCTCCGATCGCGCTCGCGACACCGTCGGGCCGCACACTGTTGAGGGCCGGTTATCGGTCTCCAGGCCGACACCATCCTGGCCATCTGGTCGTTGCAAAGGCATGCTTCCCCGGCAGGGGATGTATGCCATACGCGTGAGCACGGGGTTGCACTGGGGCAAGCCAGCGCCAAGGGTGGATCATCAGAGCTTGATCGTGGTGCCCGAGCCGCCGCGGCGGACCAAGCCCATGATCAGCGAGATGACAAAGAGGACAAGGAAGACGAAGAACAGGATCTGAGCAATGGAAGCGGCCCCGGCGGCGATGCCACCGAACCCAAAGAGTGCCGCCACGATCGCGACGATGAAAAAGACAAGCGCCCAGTACAGCATGTGCATGCTCCTTCCAGACAATGGAGTTTCGGCGGGCTTTGACCTGACATCCGGTCTTTACCCGGTGACGTGTTTAGTCCTTGGCGTCGTCGGCGGCTTCTTCGATGCCTTCACCGGCGGCCTTGATGTCCTTGCCCACGCCTTCGGTCGTGTTGCAGGCCTGGAGGGCCAGCGCGGTCAGAGCGATCCCCGCGAGCAGCGCTGCACGGCCGCCACGCGAAAGCAGAGAGGGTTCCGAAGCATTCTGATGAGAGTTGGTGCCCAGCATGTGGTTCCTTTCCATGGCCGGGCTTGACGCGGCCCGGCGAGGCGTATCTGCCCCAGGTGTGCATGCACACGGCGATCGGGCGGTGAATCCACCATAAATTTCCACTCACCGCTCCGGTAATCTCCCGGGGTTGCACGCCCCGGGCATGCGGCTTCCATGCGCATGAAAAAGGCCCAGCGCGGTGAGCGCTGGGCCTCTGTGCGGGATGTGCGGGAGTCGATGCGGGACTTACGAGTCCCAGACCGGGGCGTTGGCGTCGAAGAGGTTCCAGTCGCGGCCCTGCGAGGCGACCTTGCGGGCCATCAGGTACTTCTGGCCATCGATCGTCACCTCGGCGGCGTCAATCTGGACGGTCGAACCGGTCTTGCAGTGCTGCTCAGCCTTCTCTGCATGGGTGGCGGGGCCGACGAGCACGAGCTTCTCGCCATTGTCGGTCTTCACGCGGACGGCCTTGGCCGCCGGCGTGCCGTTGTTGAACGTCACCTGGGTGATCTCGGTGACCTCGCCCTGGACGCGGACCGCCGAGCCCTTCTGGACGTCGCGGACGATGGGACCATCCTTGCGCCAGGGGTTATCGAGGGTCATCTTGCGCTGATCGTGACGCTGGTCGGCATCGTTGTTCCGCCAGTTCGAGTTCATGGTCACCGGGCGGAAGCTGGGAACATCAACGTCGTAGGCCTTGTAGACCATCGCCGCGGTCGTACCGTTGTTGAGCTGCGAGACGTCCGAGGGAGTCTGGGGGCTGGCGAGCACCATCTCCTTCGAAGCATCGATGCGCACGGTGCCATCGGTGGCGACCGTGGTCACCTGCCACGGGACGAGGTGCTTGGTGTCCGCGATGCCCAGGAAGTTCTCGTTGGGGTCGATCGAGATCATCGCGACATTGCCCGAGTGACGGTCGACGATGAGGTCGTTGACCTTTCCGCACTCCTGGCCGCGGCAGATCACCGTCCGGCCCTTGAGCTCACTGGCGAGCACCGAGCGCCACGTGAGCGAGGGAGACTCGCTCATGACGACGCGGTCCATGTCCTTGCGGTCGCGGTTGTCCCGGTTGTCACGGTCGGTGTCCCGCCGGTTGGCATCGTCGCGGCGCGAATCATCCATGCGACTCCAGCGGGGGTTGCCGTCGTCGCCGCGGAGGTCAAGGTTTTTGCCGTTGATTTCCACGCTGCGGCCGACATACTTGCCGTTGTCACGCTCGAGCGCGATGGCCTCGACGCGCACCTTGTCGCCGCGCATGGGGGTGGCGTTGGAGCCGTTGACGAACCACGAGGGGCCCAGCCAGACCTTGTGCTCGGTCCCCGAGGAGTCGCGCACGGTGGCGACGACCTGCTCGCCCGAGGCGGTGTCTTCACGATCGAGGCGGGTGATCTCGCCCTCGATCGTCTTCTTCTGACCGTTCTTGACGCTGCCGGCGTAGGGATCGCTCGACCAGTCGGGCTGGTCGCTGTTGAACCAGTCGCGCAGCTTCTGGCTGACGGGCTTCTCGTCGGTGAGGCCCGCCCACGACTCGGGGGTGAACTCGGGATAGGTCTTGAGCTGATCTTCGGTGGCGTTGAGCGTGAAGCGTTCTTCATTCGCGTCCCAGCGGAGCGAACCAAAGGGCATCGTAATGGCCTTGCCGCCCATGCCCATGGTCTGCCCGGTCTTCAGGACGACATAGTCGACGCGACCCGAGCCGCGGTTGACGATGAAATCCGAGACGTCGGCGATGTGCTCGTTGCGGTCGTTGTAGACGTCGAGCCCGTTGAACCACGACTGGGGACGGAAGTCGCAGGCGCTGAGCTTTCCGGCCTGTTTTTCACGTCCATCGCGATCGATGCGGGGAGATTTCTCCGGCTGGGTGGAATTCTGCGCCATGGCCGGGCCGGCGATCGCAAGGCCGGCGGCGGCAAAGAGGATGGACGCGAATCGGACGCTGCAAACAGACATCTGTGCACGCATGTGGTGCCTCCATGTGTTTGTGATGCACTTACTTCCCGCGTGCCCCGCTCTGTAAGAGGGCGCGGCGGTGACGGTTCACATGCCGCTGAACGAGACCGCAACGTCGAGGATCGGTGATCCACGCATGAAACGTTTTTCATGTAAAAGCGGGTCTTTCTATTAGGTGAAACCCCGTATCATGAATCGTCGGACAGGCTTCATGAAGGAGGTTTTCTCCATGCGAGTTCTGGTGATTGAAGATAATCCCAAGATGGCCTCGGCGATTGAACGCGGGCTTCGCGAGCACGGCTTGGCGGTGGACGTGGCGCACACGGGCTATGAGGGCGAGGATATCGCCGCGGGTGGTGCACACGACGTCATCCTGCTCGACCTGATGCTGCCGGATCGCGACGGCATCGAGGTCTGCCGCAATCTCCGGCGCCGGGGCTCCAAATCCAAGATCCTGATGCTGACGGCGCTGAGCTCGACGGACGACAAGGTCCAGGGGCTCGACGCGGGCGCGGATGATTACCTGGCCAAGCCGTTTGAGTTCGAGGAGCTGCTGGCGCGTGTCCGTGCACTGCTGCGGCGCGGCGACGCCTCAGAATCGCGCCACCTGCGCTACAACGACCTTGAGCTTGACCTCTACTCCCGCACCGCCAAGCGCGGGGCCGAGACGATCGACCTTTCCACGAAGGAGTTTGCGCTGCTCGAGTACCTCATGCGCAACCCCAACCGTGTGCTTACCCGGACGCAGATCGGCGAGAAGGTGTGGGACATGAACTTCGTCCCCACGAGCAACGTGGTCGATGTCTACATCTCTTCGCTGCGGCGCAAGGCCGACCGGGGCTTTTCGCAGGAGCTGATCCACACCGTCAAGGGGATGGGATACCGCTTCGGTGTCCTGGAATGAAAGAATGAGTGCACACGGCGGCGAACAGCAGAGTTCGGGGCGTTCGGCGATCGCGCAGATATCCCTGCGCATCCGTCTCACGCTGTGGATTGCCGCGATCGCGCTGGTCATCCATCTCACGCTGAGCATCATCGTGCTGCTCTACCAGCGCGTGAGCGTCCAGGAGTTTTTCGACGCGCGCTACCGTCCCCGCGTCCTTGGTGTCATCGCGGACCTTCAGAAGGACGACTTTGTCGTCGACCAGGAGCGGTGGCAGACGATCGTCAGCCACAACCTGGGCACCCCGCTCAACGAGCCGTACCTCGTCACGCTCTACCAGCCGTCCAAGCCCGGGCCGGGCCGAATCGTCATCAGCACGTCGATCATGCCCCCGGCGGTGACGGAGGTTGAATCGTGGATCGGTGCCTCCGCGCAGGCGGCGGTCCATCGCGACGCCGGCGAGCGGACGGTCAACCCCGGGCAGGTGCTCGAGCGGGCACGAACGTTCATCCGGCGGCTGACGGATTCCTCGGGCAACGCGTACATCCTCGCCGTCACGGCCTCGGACGTCGCCTCGGCCTCGGTGCTGACGGTTCTCTCTTCGGTGCTGATGATCACCATCCCGGCCGGCGTGCTCGCGGCGGGCGTCGCGGGCTACCTCATCAGCGGGATGATCATCCGGCCGATCCAGGAGCTGCGGCAGATCACGGGCGCCATGGCGCCCGACGCGCTTGACCGCCCGCTCTCGGTCGCGATCTCCGTTCCCGAGATCGCGGTCCTTCAGAACGAGCTCGAGGAATCGCGCAGCCGCCTGCGTGCAGCGCTGATCTCCCACGACCGTTTCATCTCCAACGTCTCGCACGAACTCAAGACGCCCGTGGCGGTCCTGCTTCTCGAAGCGCAGACCATGGATCGCGACGGGCTCAACCCCGAGCAGCGGCGCTTTGTCGACAGCGTCGCCGACGAGATGCGCCGGCTCGGCCGGATGGTCGAGAGCTTCCTGACGCTGACGCGCGTCAAGACCGGAAAGGCGATCGCACACGCCGAGCGGTGCGACCTCAACGAGGTCGTGATGCGGTCGGTGGTGACGTGCTCGGGGAT
>DATGXW010000284.1:0-13761 GCA_035298585.1 Phycisphaerales bacterium | reverse complement strand
TGGTGGCGGCCGATCGCGCCCGCGACGCGGACGACGGTGCCGTGCACCATGCGGTCCGAGGGCAGGATGTTCTTGCCGTTCCAATCGACGACGAGGAGGACTTCCTCGCCGGGGGCCAATGGGCGGCCGTTCTCCAGGTGGATCAGCGCTCCACCCGAAGAGAGATCGCACGTCTTGGCGGCGAGATACTTGCGTGACGGGCAGTGGAAGATCTTGCACGGACGCGTCACCGCGCGACGTGCGTACTTGCGGCGCTCCGTCCCGTTTGACTGGGGCGCGACGGTGGCTTCAACCTGCGATGCGGTATCGGTGGCGAGGGCCATGGTCTGATCCTCCCTGATCAGGACGGCAGGAACGTTGCGCGGAACTCCCAAAGGAGGTCCCGGCGGGCGCAGAGCCGCGCCCTGGGTCGATATCGGGCGTTCCACGCCCTCAACTCAGAGAACACGCGAGTTATCAACATCTTTCGACATTTGCGGCGGAGAATCTTGGGGACGCACGCACAAAGGCCGATAACACCGCCTGCCACCCTCGGAGCCTGGCCAGTATGGATCTTTCCATCCTCATTCCAACCTATCAACGTCCTGACAAACTCGCGACATGCCTGCGTGCACTCGCCAACCAGACGCTGGCCGCGGATCGGTATGAAGTCCTGGTGGGTTTGGATGGTCACGACCCGGTGAGCGAGCGGATGGGCAAGGAGGCGTGGGGTGCGTGCTCCGCGCGCCTGCACATCGAGGAGTGTCCACGATCGGGGTTGAACGCGGTGCGCAACCGGATGATGGACCGTGCACACGGGACGTACCTGGTTTCACTGAATGACGATGTCGAGCCCGCGGGGAACTTCCTGGAGATGCACATGCGTGCACAGGAGGAAGCAGAAGCCGCGCTGGGCCCTTCGATCATCAGCGGGTTCTCGCCGTGGAAGCCGCAGCCGCGACCGACGCTCTTTGACCGATTGGTGGGCGAGAGTTCGATGATCTTCTTCTTTGACCAGATGACGCCCGAGAAGGTCGCACAGAAGGGTCGCTGGCACGACTGGGGCTTTCGCCACTGTTATGGGCTGAACTTCTCGGTGCGGCTGCGCGAAGTGGTGGACTCGGGAAAGTTCACCGCGTTTCACCTGGCGTACGGGTACGACGATGTCGAGCTTGCCTACCGGCTGAAGCATCGGTACGGGATGCCGGTGCTTTACAGGCCTGAGGCCGAGGCGCTGCACGATCATCGGTACGGGGCGGAGGAAGTGCTTCAGCGCGAATTCAAGCTCGGTCACGCGGCGTGGCACTTTGCGGAGCGGGATCCCTCCTTCTGTGAAGCGCTCTTCCGCAGGGACATCCGCTCGCGGGAGGAGGTCGCGTATTCAAGGGAATTCCTGCACCGCGAGCGTGCGACCGCGGCGTGGGTGCGCGAGACGTTCCTGGAGCTCGAGAAGATCGACGGGCGTGAGATCGCCGGCAGCGCAGCGCAGACGGTGATGCGCATGGTGTACCTGCACCACCTGGTGCTCAAACGCTGGATGTGGCGTGCGGGCCTCATCGCGGCGTGCGAGGGTCGCCCGCAGGATGTGACGCCGATTCCCGAAGCCTGAACCCGCTTTGGAAAGGCCTACTTCAGCGAAGCACGGTACCAGTCGATCGTGCGCTTGAGGCCTTCTTCAAAGCCGACCTGTGCACGCCAGCCCATGAGCTGATCCGCGCGGGACGTGTCGAGGCAACGACGCGGCTGGCCATCGGGCTTTGTCGAATCCCAGGCGATCCCGCCCTTGAAGCCGGTGAGCCTGACGATCAATTCGACCAGGTCCTTGATCTTGATCTCAAACCCGGCGCCCAGGTTCATCGGGGTGGGCGCATCCATGTGCTCGGCGGCACGGACGATTCCCTCGGCCGCGTCATCGACGTACAGGAACTCTCGGCTGGCCGATCCCGTGCCCCAGCAGACGATCTCCTTCTCGCCGCGGTTTGCAGCCTCGATGCACTTGCGGATGAGCGCGGGGATCACGTGCGATGACTCGAGGTCGAAGTTGTCGTAGGGGCCGTAGAGGTTCACCGGGAGGACGTAGCTGCTGCGCAGGCCGTACTGGAGCCGGTAGGCGTCGAGCATCTGCCACGCGGCCTTCTTCGCGACGCCGTAGGGGGCGTTGGTTTCCTCGGGATACCCGTTCCAGAGTTCATCCTCACGGAAGGGCACGGGCGTGAACTTCGGGTAGGCGCAGATGGTGCCGACCTGGACGAACTTCCCGCCGCGCTCAATGAGACCGTCAAGCCGCGCCTGCTCGATCAGGTGCAGGGCCATGGCCATGTTGGCGTAGAAGTAACGGCCGGGGTTCTTTCGATTGGCACCGATACCCCCCACCTCCGCCGCGAGATGGATGATGCAGTCCACCTTCTGCGTCCCAAAGGCGCTGCGGTACAGCCGCGCCACGGCCGTCTCGCTTGTGAGGTCGGTGTCCTTGGACCTGGGGATGAAGATGTCGGCCTCCTTCACCCCGCGCTCCATCAGGATTCGCTTGACCTGGCGGCCGAGAAAGCCGGCGCCGCCGGTGAGGATGATCTTCTTGCCTGCCAGAGGGCTGGGTGTGCGTGCGGCGGAGGTGTTGGTGCTGGTGGACATCGATAACCTTCCGGGACATTCTGAATGCGGGGTACGTTCGGTATCTCGGGCTGACGAGGTGTTTGTCACCTCGACGCACATCGAGTGCCGACACTGTATTCGTCCCATCCCAGGAACCCCATGAGCCTGCCCCCAGCCAATCTGTTGCGAGAAGATGAAGCCGACGAAGCGACCTGGGAGCGTCAGGAGCGGCTGCTCCGCGGTGACCCCACGCAGGAGGTGGCGGCCTCCCTGCTGCTTCGCTTGCTCTCGGCGGTTCCGGCGATGCTCGGGGTGGTGATCATGCTCGCGTGGCTGGTCGGCGAGGTTGTCAGCGACCGGACGTGGTGGACCCAGTTCCTCGAATGGGCGCCCCTGATCCTCGTCGTGCCCGGGGTCCTGGTGTGCGTCACCCTCGCCGAGATCGGAAGACGGCTGATCAAGAAGCTCAGGCCCACCGACCCCTTGCTCCCCCGGCTGGGAAGGCTCGTGAGCACCGCCGCCGCGGGACTGGCGCTCCTGACCTTGTACTTTGTCCACATCGACCTCGGCGGCCTGCGGTTGCTGGGGATCGGGATCCATCGACCCGAGGGTGTGACTCCTACGCGCATCCTCTTCTGGAACAGCGGCGCGGAAGAACGGGAGGGGTGGGAAGCCAATGCCATCCATGCACACCCGGACGTGTGCGTATTCACCAGCATCACGGTTTCCTCCCGCCTTGTGCCGCTGGTCGAATCAATGACCGACGACGCGGTCAAGCGGCCGGTCTGGACGCTGGAGCACGACCGCTTCACGGTTCTGAGCCGCGCGAAGATCATCCGGTACGGTTTCACGACGCTCTCGATCAGCAAAGGCAGCGGTCTTGACCCGCGCGAGCAGGGGCCCAACCGCTACTACGACCCCGGGCGGGCGATGTATGTCGAGCTTGATGCAAGCCTGCTCGACGGGGAAAGCACGCGCAACACGATCGTGTGGATCGTCGATCTTCCCTCGGACCTCAGCCTGCCGCGCGCTCAGGTGACCCAGCAGGCGTCACAGGCGATCAGCGCGTTCCGCGGGCCTGAGTACATCATGGATGATCGGCAGCGATGGGTGCAGGCGCCGGGTGAGCGGGCGGGCTTTCCACCGGCGGACATCATCGTGGGGGATTTCAATATTCCCCGGGGATCATGGTCGATCAGCGCGATCACGAACATGAACGGCGCGAATCTTGAGAACGCATGGACGCAGGCGGGTCGCGGGTACACAGCCACCTATCCGCGTCAGCGTCCGCTGCTGTTCATCGACCAGGTGTACCTGAGATCGCCGCTGCGCGCGGTCGACTTTGGGTGCTTTTCCACGGGGACAGGCACGCACAGGGCGGTGTGGGCGGACGTGATCGCGGTGCCATAGCCGGCCGGTCGCGGGGGGCAACTCGGTGCGAGCGCAGCCGCACCAATAAAAACGCCGCGCTCCTTGCGAGCACGGCGTAGAAGATCCCATGAAGGGTGCAGCGGCTCAGAGGCGCTCAAAGCCCGGCAGTTCACCCACCAAGGGCAGACAGTACTCGATGAACTTCCTGCTCACGTTGTTGTGGCCCTGGAGGAACTCCTCGGGCATGTGCCGCGTCTTGGCGGCGATGGCGGAAAGCTCGACCCGCTGGTACTCGCTCGAATACGGCACACCGTTGTCCTGGCCCATCCAGATCGCAGAGCCCGTGCCGGTCCGCTTGATGGCGACGCTCCCGTCGCGCTGGCCCTGCATCGCCAGCGTCGCGGCGAACCGGCCGCTGCGGCGGGCCTCCATGCGGTCGATCGGCGAGGCGTCGGGCCAGCAGCGCTGAACGTACCCGAAGGTGTCCGCGCGGACTCGGGGAGCCTTGCCCCCCGCGGGCGTGAGCTTCTCCTTGATGAGATCCGAGAGCTGGTCGCCCAACGCTCCCGAACCCGAAAGCTGGACGTTGCCGTGTGCATCGACCTGCCCGCTCTTGATGAGCTTGGCGCCGATCGCGACTCCATCCTTGTCCTGGATTCCCTCGCTCACCACGATGTGGCAGCGGCCCTTCTTCGAGTACACCGCTTCTACGTCGGCGAGGAACCGCTCGATGTCGAAGGCGACTTCCGGGACATAGATGAGCTGCGGACCATCGGTCGATTCGGCGACGACGTGGGGATTGAGGTTGCGGTCGTAGCGACGAGCCAGCGCGCTTGCGGCGGTGAGGAACCCGGCGTGTCGGCCCATAACGACGTTGATCTTGATCCCCGGCAGGGAGATGTTGTCCATGAAGTCCGCCATGCAGGCCATGGCGACAAAGCGGGCCGCGCTGGGGAAGCCGGGGGTGTGGTCGTTTTCCTTCAGGTCGTTGTCCACGGTCTTGGGGACGTGGAAGCACCGCATGTCGTAACCGGTCGAAGCGGCCATCTCGCTGATAATCCGGCAGGTGTCGGAACTGTCGTTGCCGCCGATGTAGAAGAAGTACCGGATGTCGTGCTTGCGGCAGGCATCAAGAACTCGCTCGCAATAGGCCTGGTCGGGCTTGTCACGCGTCGAACCAAGGCCCGCCGAGGGCGTCATCGCAAGGCGGTCAAGGATGTCCTGGTGCGTATCGGAGAAATCGTGGAACTCGCCCTTGGTCAGGCCGCGCACGCCGTGACGCATACCCAGGATCTTCTTGACATGGCCCGAGGCATGAAGGCCGTATCGCAGACCCTCGACAACGCCGACCAGCGACTGGTTGATGACCGCGGTGGGACCGCCGGATTGACCGATCGCGGCGTTGCCGGTGACAAGATTGGACGACATGTGCAGGCTCCTGAAAAACGAGCCCCATGGTACTCATGCCGGACGGCGGACGTCGGCATGCCCCCGGGCATCGCCGCGGCCCTTGTTCGGCAAAAACAGCAGCGCACGCCGCTCAAAACGCCTGTACACCCGGCCAGCGTGATCACCATTGCCTGCGGGCACCCCCTCAGGGTGGATACCCATCGGAGGTAACGCACATCGCGGCGGTGATCCTCCGCACAATGAAACTCAGGGCAGCATCCGAGCGCGTTCGGCGGGCGTGGGAAGTCTGCACGAACCTGGTCCGCCGCCGGCCGACAGCACATGACGGTTGCGTGCGACCCAGCGATAGGCCGGGTCGCGCAGGGCGGGTGGAATGATGAGCAGGATCCTGGCCACGATCGACCACACGCCACCCATGTGCAGCATCGCTCGCAGGATCGCGCTGCTCTGCGTGTACAGCTTGCCCTCCACCAGGAGCACCGCCGTACTGACATCGGCCGGCTTGGGTTGCGTGATCGACGTGTAGGTCGTGCCTTGGAGCGATGCGAATCGAAGCACGCCCCGATGGTCGTGGCGCAGGATCCATTGAACCGACCGTGTGCACACGCCGCAATCACCATCATAAAAGAGAATGGGTCCACCCTCTTTCATGTCCTGCAGGCTCCCGCGAGCAGCGTTCGCACGACATGCACATCGACGGGCTGACCTACCAAAGGCGTGCCCGCGAACCGCAGCACACGCGACCAGAGCCACCGGCCCGCCTCGGTTCCGTGGTCGAGCGTGGTGACCGTCAGCACGCCGGCGCCGATCGGCAGCCGGAAGAGCGTGTCAAAGATGGTCGGCTTCCCCGAATCGTGGGTGTGGATGAACCGGACGACCGGCTCCACGTGTGCGTCAAGACCCATTCCCTGCGTCGGGATCATGCGCTGCGTCTGCCGCGCCAGGTCGTGATGCAGTAAATCCACCACGGCGGCGCGCTCACCGGGCCCGATCGGCCATGCGGGCTCGGGACGTTCGACCACGTGTGGCACGCCCGCCCACTGCATCACGGTCTGAGCGGAGAGTCCTGAGGCGAGGCGCGATCCAAGAAGCACGACGTGCAACCCACGCTCGATCGCCAAGAGCAGTTCTTCCGAAAGCGCGTGCGTCACGACCACGCCGGCGTGTGCGGCAAGTCCATCGCTCCCGGGGGTGATGCGCAGCGCACCTGGCAGCAGATCCTGTGCACACTGGAATCGGGGTTTCCAGGTCCGGCACGGCAGGCCCCATCCGCTCGAATACTTGCGTTCTTCAAAGTCGGGCTGAAGGTCGATTTCCGCGGGCGTCGGGGCGTCGTACACCGCGATGTCCGACGCGTCGTGCCGCGGAGGAAGCATCCACAGGATCCACTCGTTCTCGGCAACGCCCTCCGCCTCCACGTGCACCGTCACCGCCGTGGGCCGGTCGGTGCTGAACGTGCCGATCGTGATGGGAAACTCGGTGACCTCGCCGCGTGCACACCGGACGGGCACGTGCTGGGCGGTGAGCGTTCTCGACCCGATGCGGACCGCGATGCGGGCGGAGGTGTCCAGGTCGGCAGGCGAGAAGTTGCACACGGCCAGGACCGCGTTGAGAGGCGTTCCGGCGGTGAACCCCCGCATGTGGCCCGGTGTTCTGAGCAGGAAGACGGCATCGGAAAGAAATGAACGGAGCTCAAACGGCTCGAATCGCCAGCGGTCAAGGTCGTCCATGAACCCGCAGCGGCACGCGGGCACATCACGGATGTGGTTCATCACCCAGCCGGCGTTCGCAGGATCAAACCGCAGGAGTTCGCACTGGAACTTGCGGATGTTCACCGTGTGCCGGTGTGCATCTCTGCGAAACGCCAGCAGCGCCGGGCGCCCCCAGCGGCTCTCGATCTGCGATTCAACGGCTTCACACTCCGCAAGCCCGCGCGACATCCACCAGGGTGACGTACAAGGGGCAGCGCCGACGGCCGCCGCGCGATGGTGCGGGTGGTTCAGTTCTTCGATGCGCCCGCGGGCCTCCTTGAGCGCGGCGATGTCGGGCCACGCGTTGGCCAGGATTGTTTCGCCCATGATGAACGGCTTCTCGGGCCGCGGCAGCGCATCGATCGCCGCGCGGACGTCGGACAGGTAATCCGCCCATCGACCGGAGTTGTCGTACGTGTGCTCATCGTACAGGTCGGTCTGCGCGGGATTCGCCCATGCGAAGAATGCCGTCTGAACCTGCGCGAGCGTGCCGGGGAGGTTGGCGCGGGCACGCCTCCACCACCACGCCGCGAGCTGTTCGTTGAACATCTCGTGCTCGCACGAGCCGCTGACAAGGATCACCGATGGATGGCGACGGTCGCGGCGGAAGTACTCCTCATAGAGACGCTGGTACTCGGGCAGGTGCTCATCACCCATCGGCGCCTTCCACACCGGGTGCTCCTGCCAGAGCAGCATGCCCATCTCGTCGGCGATGTCGTAAAAGTATTCGGGCATGTAGACCATGCACAGGCAGACACAGTTGAAGCCGCGGAGCTTGAGCTCATGAAACTCGCGCCGGACCTGCTCGGGCGGCGGCATCGGCGCGACGTATCCTGGTTCATGCCCCCAGTGCAGCACCCCGCGCAACTGGATGGGCGTGCCGTTGAGCAGAATCCGGCGGCTGCGCGGGCCGCCGAGCTCGACCGTCCGAACGCCAAAGCGGCCCCGCCATGACTCCGCAACCTGCTTGCCCCCCCGGGCGTGCAGGTTGATCTCGACCGTGTAGAGGTTGGGCTCCCCCGGCGACCAGCGTTGGAGACGATCCTTCAGAAGGTCCCCTTCCACGGATTCAGACCACTCCAGAAGACCTTCAGGAACGATGGATCCCATGCTCGTGAGACGCTGACCCGCGGCGTCCTTGATGGAGATGGACATCAGCCCCTCAACCTGGAGAGGGCCGGTGAACTCGATCCTGAGCCGCACGGAAGTCTCGGAGGCTTCGATCGCCACGCCGTTGGGCCGGATCGCCACAGCGCCCGTCCTCCGGATCCTGACGTCACCCCACAACCCCGCGTGCTGCACGCTCAGGACATCGTGAAAACCCTTGCCGATGTGCCCGTGCTCGGTGATCACACTGCGGGCCGGGCGCGGCGCGTGCACCTGGTCCACACGAACCACAACCTCAAGCTCCCCCCCGCGCGAGAGCATCGCGCGGGTTGCTTCAAACTCAAACGGGATGAAGTCGCCCAGATGCCGGCCCACGTACTCGCCGTTGACCCAGACGCGTGCATCGGTTGCACAACAGTCAAAGCCGATGCGCAGGCGTTCATCTTCGCGAAGGTCTCGCCAACCTTCCGGAAGCGCTGTCGAGAGCCGGTACCACGCGACGCCTCGAAAGTCCGCGCCCAGCGTGTGCTGGATGGTGCCGGGCACGGAGGCGGGAAGCCAGGGCTCCCCCGCCAGGGGCGGCTTCTCCCCCCACCGCTCCGACATGCCGCGGTTCAAGGGGTCGGGACAGATCGTCCATCCACCGCCGGAGAGGGAGTGTTCGCGGGATTCCATCGGTGTGCTCACCGGCGATTGTTGCCACGTACAGGGCGATTCGCAGGACCGATCGCGTCAAGCCCCGGGTGTGCTACTAAAGTGGCACAAGGCATGCCCCACAGCACACCCGCGAGAGATTCGTACGCCGCGCTCAAGAACGCCAACTACCGCAATTACGCGATCGGCTTCTTTTCCGCCGCGCTGGGGCTTCAGATGGTCGGCACCGCCGTCGCATGGGAGGTCTTTGACCGCACCAACGATGTGCTGAACCTGGGGTTGACGGGTCTTGCACGTGCATTCCCGGTCGTGCTCCTGGCCCTTCCCGCGGGCCACATCGCCGACACCCACGAGCGGCGGACGATCATCGCATGGTCCCAGCTGGGCTTCTGCATCACCGCCCTGGCGTTGCTTGGGATCTCGCTGACGCACGCGCCGGTCTGGACGATCTACGTCGTGCTCGCGCTCATGGGCGTCGTGCGCGCCTTCAACGGCCCCGCACGCGGTTCATTTCTCCCGACCATCGTTCCGATGGAGATCTTTCAGAACGCCGTCTCGTGGACCAGCAGCATCTTCCAGCTCGCCGCCGTGATCGGTCCGGTCGTCGCCGGCGTCCTGCTTGGCATCTACAAGGCCGCGTGGCCGGTCTACATGCTCGCGCTGCTGGGGAACGCCGTCTTTGCGGTCTCGGTGCTCAGGATCAAGCCCTTGATCCGCGCCCAGGCCTCGGGCAAGTACTCGCTCAGTTCGATGTTCGCGGGGATGCAGCACCTCTGGAAGGAGCGCACGATCTTCGCGGCGATCGTGATGGACCTCTTCGGCGTCCTGCTTGGCGGCGCGACAGCGCTGATGCCGTACTTTGCTGAAGAGGTCCTCCACATCGGCGAGGTCGGGCTGGGTGTGCTGCGCGCGGCGCCCTTCGTCGGCGCGTTCATCATGGGCGTGGTGCTTGCACACCGGCCGCCGATCAATCGCACCGGCCCCGCGCTGCTCTGGTCGGTCGCCGGGTTCGGCGTCGCCACCATCGCGTTCGGGCTCTCCACCAACGTTTACTTCAGCGTCGGCATGCTGCTCCTGCTGGGCGCGGTCGACAACATCACCGTCGTCATCCGACACGTCCTTGTGCAGGTCCGCACGCCCGACCACCTCCGCGGCCGCGTCGGCGCGGTCAACTCGCTCTTCATCGAGTGCAGCAACGAGCTTGGGGCCTTTGAATCCGGGGCCCTTGCCAAGGTCACGTCGGTGGTCTTCTCCGTGGTGGCCGGCGGCGTCGGCACGATCCTGGTCGCGTGCGGCGTTGCGGCGGGCTTCCCCGAACTCCGAAAGCTGGGCGAACTGCACGGCGAACCCACAGCCCCGGGGGGCGATCCCATCACCACCGCCACCTGCCCCACGTGCGGCGTGGAGCTTCCTTCCATGAACGAGGAAGCCTGCCCGGAGTGCGGCGCCGTCATCGAAACAGCGGCACGCTGAGCGGGCTGCATGCCAGCGCAACCACGGCCGCGGCCTAGCGCTCGATCGGTTCACGGCACGCTCGGTTCACTCCCCCAGCGTCTTCTTCCGCCGCAGGATGTGGTGGTAATGCTGCGCAAACCGGTGTGCTTCATCGCGCACCGCCTGCAACAGCTTCAACCCCAGGTTGTCCCGGCTCAGCCGGATCGGCTCTGACCGTCGCTGGACGTACACGAGCTCTTCCTTCTTCGCCAGCGAGATCACCATCGGCGGCCGGATCGAGAGCTGTTCAAACGCCTCCAGCGCCGCGTGCAGTTGTCCCAGTCCTCCATCGATCAGGATCACGTCGGGGTAGAGCTCGCTCCCCGATCCCGCCTCCCGGTACCGGCGGCTCACCACCTCGCGGATGCTGTTGTAATCGTCGTTGATCGGGCCCGTCGGCGCCGACGCCCTGCCCCCGATGGTGGGCATGATCGCCGGGATCGCATGTGCACTGAACTCGGCGCTGAAGGGATCGAGCGAACCTACATCTTGACCTGCGCCTGCATCCTCCGCCGATGCGGGGCGGGGCTCATCCGTATCGTCGATGATGACCGCACGCCGGCCCGCGCCAGAGCCGCCGGTCTTGATGCGAAACCGCCGGTACTCGCTCTTGAAAGGCCGGCCGTCGATGAAGCACACCTTGCTTCCGACCGTCTCCCCGCCCTGCAGGTGTGCAATGTCGATCCCCTCGATGCAGCGGATCGGTTCATCAAGTCCCAGCGTCTTCTGGAGGCTCTTGAGCGACTTTGCCGGATCGACATAGCTGATCTCGGCCTCGGGCTGCCACCCGTCCGCGCGGCTGGCGCGTTCGTCGAGCTTCTCGATCGCGCGGATCTGGTCGCGGAGCGCGGCGGCTCGCTCGAACTTCAGCTCTCCCGCCGCGGCCTCCATCTCCCGCCGCATCTCGTTGATGATCGTCGTCCGCTTGGTGCCCAGGAACCGCACGAAATGGTCGACGTCGGCGGCGTATGCCTCGCGCGTGATCTTCGCAGCGCAGGGGGCGGTGCACTGGTTGATCGCGTGCAGAAGGCACGGCCGGAAGAACCTGTTCTTCTCGTCACCGTCCACGATGTCGAGCTTGCACGTTCGGAACTTGAAGACCCGCTGGAGCAACTGCACGGCCTCGCGCAGCGCACCCGCGTTGGCGAACGGGCCAAAGACCCTCGCGCCCTTCATCTCGGGCGCGATCGTGCCTCCTTCTTCAAGACCGGTGGGGTTGCGCGTGACAAAGACCCGGGGGAAATCCTCGCGCTGGGTGATCACCAGGTAGGGGAACGTCTTGTCGTCGGTGAGCCGGACGTTGAACCGCGGCTTGATGTCCTTGATGAGCCGGTTCTCGGTCAGGAGCGCTTCCCACTCGCCCTCGCACAGGAGCGTGTCAAAGTCGTGGACCACGTCCAGCATCGGCTGCTTGCGGTGGCCAAGGTCCGCCGAGGGAACAAAGTAGCTCGACACGCGGTCGCAGAGCCTCGCGGCCTTGCCGACATAGACCACCACGCCCTTGGCGTCCTTCATCAGGTAAACGCCGGCTCGATCGGGAAGATTCCTCGACTTCCTGAGCAGCCGCTGCAGGCGCTGGTCGAACGCCTCCGTCCCCCACGCCGGCGGCGTATCCGCGGGCAAAAATCCCTCGGCGTCGGGCGTGGGCAGATCAGGATCATCTCGGGAGTGCTGCACGGCTATCTGCATCGTACGTGCGCGAAGCCTGCACGGATCGTCCCCGACGGCGCTCCGCTCGGACTTCCGGGCGCCGGGCCATGCGCGGGGCATCGCTCGCGCACGTTCAACACGCTCAATACCCGTACTCGCTCGACTCCTGCGAAGCCTTGATCGCGGCGGGGATCGAGACCGAGAGCACGATCAGCGGCAGGAGCGAGATCGCGGCCACGCGGCCGATGCTGCGCGGCACGCGGCCGAGCCTGCGCAGGAAGAGCACATCGACACCCCACGCAAAGATCGGCGCCAGCACGAGGAGCGCTCCCAGCCACCCGAGCTTGTCGAGGCTCGAGAAGTGATACCCGCTGAAAATAAGCAGACCCAGCAGCAGTGTCACCACCCCTACGCCGCCCCCTGAAAGATCGATCGAAGGCCGGAACACCGCGACCACGACCACCGCGCCCAGCACCATCGCCAGGATCGCCGCGAACTTCCCGATCTGCAGCCCGCCGGTGGAAAGCAACGCCTGCGAGGTCAGGCCCGCCCACCCCATCAGCGCCAAGGGGCTCGACCATGCATGTACGGTTTCGCTCTTGACCGGCGCAAGCCCCGCGCTCGCCGGCCCGCGCGGCAGCGCGACGAAGTGATCGAGCAGCACCCACGCCAGCGAGAGCGCTGCGATGGAGCTCCCCAGCCACAGTGATGACTCACCCGCCGACCACTGCGTGTGCATCTTCCGCCACGAAACCCCGACCATGACAACCGAGACAAGCATCACCCGCAGCAGCACCCGTGCCCACGCGTGTGGAACAGCGCTGAGGATGATCGCTCCCAGCGCCCCGGCCGCCGTCGCCGCCCAGATCCACTCGATCGACTGACGCGGCGGTATCGACCACCCGCCCGCCTTGCTGTACCAGTATGCACAGAGCATCGCCGCCGCGATGATCAACCCCGCCGCGGGCGAAGCGAGCCGCCGGACCTTGCTGCCGTCGTGCACGGAGGAACCGCGCCAATACGCGGCGATCAGCAGCACGAGTGCAACACCGACCGGGATCGGAAGCGACCCGAGGATATCGAGGATGGCTGTTTCCATGGGTGTTCACCGTCCGCTTTGGCAAGAAGCAACTCAGGACGCGTCGGACCACGTCCCGCCGAAGGCGGCATCTTGCACCGCCGTGTGCGGACCAAGTCGGTGTGCAGACCTTCGCCCGCACACCGGTGCATTCCAGTCACAGGATCATGCCCGGGACATGCTTAAAGCATCTCCCCGAACTCATCACCCGGCCCAGGTCCTGCTTACTTCGCCGCGCCCTCGATCGACGCGATCAGGTACACCTCTTCCGAGAGCCCGCCGGGCATGTAGTTCATGCCGAACTCGCTGCGGTTGATCTTGAACTTGGCCTCAAAGCCCTGCAGCTTGCCCTTGCCGCCCATCCCCGGACCCTCGCCGGTCTTCTCGATCGCGACCGTCACGTCCTTGGTCACGCCGCGGAACGTGAGCTGGCCCGTCGCCTCGAAGGTGTTCTCCCCCGACTTCTTGAGCGAGGATGACTTGAAGGTGATCTCGGGGAACTCCTTGGCGGAGAAGAAGTCAGAGCCCTGGAGGTGCTCGTCGCGCTTCGAGTTGCCGCTGTCCACGCTCCCGGCCTGCACGGTGATGTCGAGCGAGCCACCCTCGGCGATGTTGTACGTTCCCGAGAACTTGTTGAACCGGCCGTACGACCAGGAGACGTTGAGGTGCTTGATC
>DATGXW010000283.1:0-25752 GCA_035298585.1 Phycisphaerales bacterium | reverse complement strand
GATGGTGACCAGGTCGTTGATCTGGATCTGGCGGGGCGGGGGCGCTTCGGAGTAGGTGAGGCTGGTTTCGCGCAGGGGGGCCTGGTGGTCGGGCTTGCCGTCGGGCGCGGTGGGGACCTCGGCGGAGCGCTGGAAGAGGCTCTGGCCCAGGGCGGGCGAGGAGAGGAGTGCAAGGCCTGCACAAAGAACTAGGAGTTGGCCGTGTTGAGCGTTGGTATTGCGGGTGGTCATGGGTGTACTCACGGAGTTGGCCGGTCAGCGATCGCTCTCATCGAGCTTGCGATCGGCGAGCCTGGTGAAGGTGGCTGTCTTTCGGCCCTGAGCGGAGCCGAGCTTGCGCGAAACCTGGATGCCGCCGACCTGGACCGCGCTTGGGGGTGCGGGGGGCGGCGCGTCGAGGTCGGGGACGGCCGACGGATGGGCCGCGCTCGGGGTGGAGAGTTCCGGATCGCGATCAAGGGCCGCGAGCGACGTCGAGGCGCTGCGGGCGTGATGATCGATCGGCGCGAGGACCATCACAGCGCGTCCCGGCGCTGAGAGGCGGGCCTGTGCGGTGGCTTTGCCGGTGAGTCCTGCGAGTTCGATGGTGTCGCCCTCGCGGCCGGTTTCGAGTGCACGCATGGTTCTGCGGAGGATCACCGTGCCGCTGATGCAGTCGACGCTGACCATGTCGCCCTTCTTGGCGGCGATGGCGGGCTCGATGTCCTGGGGGAGGATCATCTGACCGGCCTTCAGGCGGCCCTTGGAGATCTTGCCCAGGGCATCGGCGGGAATTGCCGGGATCTCGGTGGGGCCGATCCAGCGTGATTCGATGGCGGTGTTCTCGGTGGTGAGACCAGCCCCGCGGGCGACCGCGTCGCGTGCGACGACGACATCCCGCCGGACGAGCACCTTGGCCCTGATTGAGCCGGAGGCGACGACGCGGTCTTCTTCAAAGACGCGGACCGAGAGCGTGATGCGGTCGGACTTGCCCATGGGCTGGAGTTCGACGACTCGGCCTGACGTGTGCATCGCAAGCAGCTCGGCATCCTGCTGCGCGAACTCGGTGCGGACATCGGCGGCGTCGAGGCCGATGATCTGCGCGATGCGGGCCTGGGCGAGTTCCTGGATCGTGGGACCGGTCGCAGGGGCGGCGTCTTTGGCGCTGGGCGGCGTGGCGGAGGGCTTGGATGGGGCGGCTTTGGGTGCGAGTTGGACGCTGCACACGGATCCGCGGAGGGAGAGACGCCCCCAGTGGATGTCCTTCTGGCGTTCGAGCTCAGCGCGGACCTGGTCGATGGTGATGTTCTTCCACTCGACCTGGGGCTCGTCGCCCGGGGTGTGCGGGAGGTCCGAGGGGGGACGTGCGGTGAGTTCTGAAAGGTCGAGATCGGCCCAGCGCAGGGCGTCGGGCCCGGAGAGCTCGGCGATCGAGCTGAGGGTGAGGCTTTGCTCGGGTTGGAGGCGTGCGGTGCGGCGGAGTTCGATGGTGCCCTGGGCGGATGCACACGGGGCCAGGAGGGCCATGACCGCGAGCACGGCGAGGCGTGCGGGGTTCGAGTGTGTGCGTCGTGGAACGGGCAGAGAGTGCATCGGGGGGAGATGACGCACATGGCGTGCCAAGGGGGATGGGGAGGAAGAGAAGAAGAGGTGGTGTAGCGGCGGGGGGGACGCCCGTGCTACGAGGCGGAGTAGGGGGAGGGTTCGGTGGGTTACGAGCGGAGCTGGGAGACGGTGCGGAGGACTTCATCCGATGCGCGGATGGTCTGGCTGTTCATGTCGAACGCACGCTGTGTGCGGATGAGCTCGATGAGCTCCTTGGTGGGATCGACGTTCGAGGCTTCGAGGAAGCCCTGGAGGATCTTGCCGCGTGCGTCGGTGGCGGGCTCGCCGGTCTGGGGCGTGCCGGAGGCGGCGGTTTCGACCCAGAGGTTTTCGCCGACGGAGGAGAGGCCGCTGGGGTTGATGAACGTTGAGATCTCGAGCTGGCCGACTTCCTGGGGCTCGATGTCGCCGGGGGTGAGCACGGAGACGATGCCGTTGGCGGAGATCGAGATCTTCTGGGCGTTCTCGGGGATCTGGATGACGGGTTCGAGGCGGCGGCCCTGGTCGTTTGCCATCACCAGCTCACCATCGGAGTTGAGCGTGAGGTTGCCCGCGCGGGTATAGGCGTTGCCGCCGCCAAGCTCGGTCTCGGTCGTGACGCGGAAGAAGCCGTCGCCCTCGATCATGATGTCGAGGGTCCGGCCGGTGGCGTACGGGGCTCCCTGCTCAAAGCTCTGCTGGGTTGAGGAGACCTGGACGCCCAGGCCGACGTAGAGGCCGGTGGGACGCTGGTCGCCGTTGGCGTTCTCGGTGCCTGGCTGTGCACGCTCGATGTAGAGGAGGTCCTGGAAGTTGGCGCGGCTCTGCTTGAAGCCGGGGGTGTTGACGTTCGCCAGGTTGTTGGCGGTGACGTCGAGCTGGGTGTTGAGTGCGGAGAGGCCGGTGGCGGCCGATTGAAGTGCCAGGATTGCCATGAATGCTCCCCGCGTGCAGCGCCCAAGGATGGCGCTCGTGCGTGGTTGGTAAAGAAGTCTGAATCTTGAAACACACCCCGGGTCGGTTCTGTTCGGTCGTGTGCGGCGGATCGGCCGCGAGGGGAAAAAACACCAGTCGTCATCAGGCGATTCGGCCGAGCTGCGCGATGGCACGCTCGTTCATCTGGTCCTGGTAGCGGATCATGTTGAGGTTGCTGGAGGCGGTGCGGGCGGCGTCCTGGATGTCGAGCATGGTCCTGATCTCGTCGATGCTGGCACGCTCGACCGCGCCCTGGACGATGTTGCCGGTGGCGGGCCTGGCGTTGGCCATCGCGCCCGCCGGCGCGGCGAAGAGGTTGCTGCCGACCTTGCGGAGCTGGGATGGGTCGGCAAACTCGACCAGCCGCAGGCGAGCGATCTCGGCCCCATCCTGGCGGAGCGTGCCGTCGGCATCGATGGTGATCTTGCCCGAGCGGGAGACCTCGATGGGGCGGTTCTGCGAGTCGAGGACCGGCAGACCGCCCGAGGAGGTCACGAGCTGGCCGTTTGAACCGATGGTGAACTTGCCATCACGCGTCAGGCGGAGGCGGTCCGCGCCGTCGCTGGTCTCGGAGCGGACGACAAAGAAGCCATCCCCCTTGATCGCAAGGTCGAGGGGGTCGGAGGTGAGCTCGATCGTGCCCTGCTCAAACTTGGTCCTGGGGGCCACGACCTGGACGCCCCCCCCGAGCTTTTCGAGCAGGTCGTTGGAGGGCATGAAGGAGAGGCCATCTTCCTCGCGGACGGCGGGGCGGTAGCGCACGGAGGGCTGGTCGGGCTTGAAGCCGACGGTGTTGATGTTGGCGAGGTTGTTGGAAAGAACATCCTGCCGGTACATCGCCGAGAGGGCGCCCGAGGCGGAGATGTTCAACCCGTAATTCATGCGCGGAATCCCTCGGTGTGCGTGCGGGGTCGGTGGTGCTACCACAACTCGCGTGCCAGGGGCGGATTTCGCGGGAGGTTGTGGGGAATGTGCACACGGGGAGGAGGGAAGTCCCCAGCGCAAAGCCTGCGCGGCTCAGTTGGATGTGCAGCTTCCGCGCGACTTGCCGCAGGGACAGCACCCGCCGGCCATGGGGAGGGAACCTCCGCCCGAGGAACCCGCCGAAGCGCTGCCGCCCCCGGCCGAGAAGGTGGAATGGATCCGCCGGAAGACCCGTCCTTTGCCCTCGGGATCCTCCACGGGCGCATCGGCCTGGCTCATGGGCCGGATGAGTTCGAGGATCGTGCCATCCTGATCGTTGGAGTATTCGTAGAGGGGCATGGGGGGAGGGTATCCCATCGCAACTCGCAGGCTCTGGGGTGTCTCTGCGATGCAGCTTCGGACATTGGGAACCCCGATGGAATCGCGAGTGGCCGACTATCGCACGCTTCAAGCTGACGTTGGAACACCATGCTCGGAATCCGCAGAATATCAAACAAAAAACGAACAAAATCGCGGTTATGGGTCGGCATGGCTACGCTTGGCACCCTCATCCGCGGGTGGAGGGGGGTTCCGGTCGATTCTGCCGTTTCCTGAGAGTGGAGCACCGACATGCTTGGACGCGTCTTCAAGGCCTACGACGTTCGCGGCACGTATCCCGATCCGCTCAACGAGAACCTGGCGTGGCAGATCGGGTATGGGTGCTCGAAGTACCTGCTGCACGATGCACAGGTGGCGGGGGAGACGTCGCCGATGATGCACAACATCGTCGTGGGGCGGGACATGCGGTCGAGCAGTCCCTCGCTGTCAAAGTCGCTGATCCAGGGGATCACGGACCACGGCGGGAACGTGATCGACATCGGGCTGATTGATACGTCGATGATCTACTTTGCGGTGAACCACCTGGATTGCGCGGGTGGCGTGATGGTGACGGCGAGCCACAATCCGCCGCAGTACAACGGGTTCAAGGTCTCGAAGCGCAAGGCAAAGCCGGTGGGTGAATCGACGGGGCTGGCGGACATCCGCAAGCACGCGGCGATGGTGGACAAGGCGACGCTGGTGCCGGGGAAGGGGCGGGTGGAGCAGCGCGACCTGTGGCCCGCCTACGTCAAGCATGTGCGTTCATTCCTCGACATGGGCTCCACCAAGCTCAAGGTCGTGATCGACGCCAGCAACGGCATGGCGGGGACGATGGTGCCGCGGGTTTTCGGGGGCGCGCTGAGCAAGACGGCGGGGATCCAGCCGGTCGCGGGCCTGCAGATCATCGAGCTGAACTTTGACAACACCAAGAACCAGTTTGCACACGAGCCCAACCCGCTGGTCGCGGCCAACCTGCGGCAGTTGCAGGGCGCGGTGGTGGCGGAGAAGGCGGACCTTGGCCTGTGCTTTGACGGCGATGCGGACCGGTGCGTGGTGGTCGATGAGATGGGCAACATCGTCGGGTGCGACCACCTGACGGCGCTGGTGGCGAAGTTCATGCTCGCCAAGAGCCCCGGGACGGCGGTGATGTATGACCTGCGCTCGACCAAGGCGGTCGAGGAGGAAGTGAAGGCGGCGGGGGGGAAGCCGATCCGCGGGCGCGTGGGGCACGTGTTCATGAAGGCGGGGATGTCTGAGCACAGCGCGTGCTTTGGCGGCGAGCTTTCAGGACATTTTTATTTCCGCGACAACTTCAACGCCGACTCGGGGGCGATCGCGATGGCGGTGGTGCTCTCGATCCTGGCCAAGAGCGGGAAGAAGATGAGCCAGTTGATCCAGCCGATCGCGCGGTACCCGCAGTCGGGAGAGATCAACTTCACGATCGAGGACAAGGATGCGGCGATCGCGGAGCTGCGCAAGACGTTCGCGGGGCAGGGGCAGATCGATGATCTGGATGGGATCACGGTCGACTGCTTTGCGAAGGATGGCTGGTGGATCAACGTCCGCAAGAGCAACACCGAGCCGCTCCTGCGGCTGAACGCCGAGGCCAAGGACCGCAAGACGCTGGAGGCGGTGCTATCGCGGGTGTCGCCGATGCTGGGTCGGAAGGTGGATCATTGAGAGCAGATCGCAGATCGCAGATCGCAGATCGCAGATCGCAGATCGCAGATCGCAGATCGCAGATCGCGGTTCGGGGTTCGGGATACGCGTGGAGCGGACGAGTCTTTGAGGGGGAGGGACGGTGGTGGTCTTGCGGTCCGCGCGGAGCGATCGGAACGGTGGATCAGGGGCGGAGCGTGCAGTGCAGAGGGTGGGGGAGCTGAGATTGTGCACATGGATAGGGCAGGGATCGTGAACGCGAACAATGTGCACACGCCGGCGGCGAGCCGGCGTGTGCACAAGAGAAGAGCGATCGGCGTCGGTGGTTACCGGCGTCGACGGGGTCCGGTCAGGAGTGCACCGAGGCCCGCGAGCGCCATCGACGCGGGGGCGGGGATGACGGCGAGGCTGTAGACCTGGGTGCCCATGCCCAGTTCGCCGACGAGGGTCGCCTGCCCGGTGGCGAGATCGATGGTGTAGAAGCTCGCGGCGCCGGAGGGGGCGGTGAGAATGGCGTACGCGGTGTCGACGCCGCCGGCGGTGTAGATGTCAAAGCCCGTGTAGATGTCGGTGTCGATGCCCAGGCTGCCCACCGTGGTGAGCGTGCCCGCGTTGTTGGCGAGTTTCACGAGTGCATCAAGACCGTAGTCGATGGCGTACTGCTGGGTTGCCATCGAGCCCGCGAAGTTCTGGGTGTAGGCGTTGTCGATGACGTTGGGGTCCGCGCCCTCGTTGGCGTCGCCCGCGCTGTAGAAGAGGTCCGTGAAGGCGGCGGAGGTTCCGGCGGCGGGGTTGAAGACGATGTTCTGGTCGCTGTCGGTGATGACGCGTGCGCGGTCGATCGTGGGGTTGAAATCCATGCCAAGCTGGAAGGTGTTGGTGGGAGCGGTCGGGCCGCCGGAGGCGAGCGTGAGAGCGCCGGTGGTCACGTCGACGGTGTAGTAGGAATCGGTGGCGTCGAGATAGCCGTAGAGCTGCCCGGTCTGCGGGCGGAAATCGATCGCGTCCAGGAACGACGCCGCGCCGCCGAAGTTGCCGACGACGGTCACGTTGGATGGATCGTTCGACATGAAGCGGACGAGCGAGGTGCCGCCTCCGCCGATGGCGTAGACCATCTGCTGGGCCGATGCAGGGGCGGCGAGCCCCGAGACGACGGCGAGTGAAAGTGCGGAGAAGGTGATTGCCTTGCTGCGAGAATTCATTTCCATGCTCTCCTGCTTGGGTGCTTCAAACACGGTCGCGGCGCGTGAGCGCCGAGGCCGTGCTGATGGATGCTGCGTGAATGCCGATCTTGAACGGGCTGATTGTGAACCGATGGGAGGCCCAGGGGCACTCGTTCAGCGGATCGCGCCGTTCAGCCCCGCGGGGAAGAAGCCGCCGGGCGTGGTGCTGGGGCTGAGATAGACGATGTTCAGAACCTGCTGGGGTGTGCGGCTGAATGCGATCCCGTTCGCGTCGGTCGGAACGATGTTGGCGGCGCCGTTGAGCGTGACGCCCTGGTCGAGGTCGGATGCGCCGTCGAGCGAATCACGCGCATCGGAGATCGCCTGTGCCGCGCCCGCGAGACCCCGGGCGTACAGCGCAGCGCGGACGGTCCCGGCGTGGTAGGCCTCGACGCCCAGGATGCCCGCGGCCGCTTCAAGGAAATCCTTGTTTGAGAGGAGACGCGCACCACCCTTGTAGGCGGTGACGCCGACGTCCTCAAAGATGAACGCACCGAGGAGGAAATTGTCCTCGTTAGCGAAGGGATCAAACGAAGAACCAAGCCCCGCGGCCTGCGCTGCGGTGTTGAAGCTGTTGAGGAGGTCGATCGCGGGGCGTGCGACCCTGGCAGCCCCGAGGGCGGCGCGGAGGAAGTTCACGTGCGCGACTTCGTCGGCGGCGATTTCCTCCGCATACTGCTGAATGGCGGGCGTGGCAAAGGAAACCTTCGGGTTTGCCTTGATCGTCACGGGACCAGGCGTGCCCGCGCCGTCGACGCCCACGCCCAGATCCTGGATGCCCTTGCCCGTCACCGCGTACACGTAGTACTCGGCTTCGAGGTACTCGAGGTTGAGCGCAAAGTTGAGGACCGCGGGGTCGAGTGCGCCGCGCTGCGCAAGAGCGGTGCTGGGCATGAGCGAGATCGCGGCGCCGCCCGCGGTTGCAAGCCCCGCCGCCTTGAGGAAACGCCGGCGCGCCGCACCGGCCTCGGTCACGACCGTTGACTTCTGCTGCATGATCTGTATCTCCGTGATCGCCCTGTGTACGAGCCCTTCGGGGGCGCTCGGCGCCTGGATCTGAAAGAGGCGCGAATCGGAGGAGATCACTCAAGTCAGCGAGCATGATGCGGATCGGCATCGCGGAGGCGAGATCGGAGTGCGTCGAGATCGATCTGCATGAAGTCTCCTTCATGAATGTTCAGTGCTGCGACTGTTCCGGAACGGACTTCAACCGCGAAGCGCGCGGGGGCTTTGCTCACATACAGCCTGAGACGCGCGTCGTACGCGGCGTCCTGCCGGGGATCGGAGGTGCGCTCGTGTGTGCTGCGCGGCGCCTCGGGGAGCATGGCGTGGAGATCGATCACGCGTCCCGCCTCATCCAAATAGAGGAGATCGAGCGGGATGTGGGTATCCCGCATGACGAAGGCCCGGTAGTCCTCTTCCGCGAAGATGAAGATCATGCCCCCGCGCTCGTCGATGCCGCTTCGACCCGACAACCCACGGCGATGCTCCTGATCGCCTGCCGCAACTTCGAGCACGAACTGCCGGCCCCCGATGCGTGCTTTGATTGTCGGCAGTGCGGCAGCGCTTGCGGTGATGGGAGAAGCGGATCGTGATGGGTGGCTGGAGGAAGACTCGCCGGATCGGGCGGGCTCGCGGCATGACGGAACAGATGCACACGCAAGAAGGCCCAGGAAAAGCCCCGGAACAAGGCGCCGAGCGAAGCGCAGGTCGCCCTCGGCACGGGCGCGCGGCCGGTGCGGATCATTCCATGGGACGATCATGACGATCCATCGGTACGCTGCGAACGACGGATGTGGATCCGTGAATAAACATGCATTCACGGTTCGTTGCAGGGTACGTGGTCAAGGGGTGGGGAACGGGTTGCGTTCCTTGAAGCCGCTCTGGTGCCAGTAGGGGTAGGTCTTGGTGACCTTGCTGGCTTCATCGAGGCGTGCGACCTGCTCGGTGGTGAGCGTCCAGCCGACGGCGTTGAGATTCTGGCGGAGCTGTTCCTCGGTGCGGGCGCCGATCACGATGGTGGAGACGCTCGGGCGCGTCAGGAGCCAGTTGAGGGCGACCTGCGGGACGGTCTTGCCGGTCTCCTTGGCGACGATGTCGAGTGCATCGACCACCTTGAAGAGATGATCATCCTGCACAGGGGGGCCGGCGTCGATCGACTTCTGGCTGCTGAGCCTGGTGGTTTGGGGGAGGGGCTGGCCGCGGCGGATCTTGCCGGTGAGTCGGCCCCAGCCCAGGGGGCTCCAGACGACGGTGCCCAGGCCCAGGTCGAGCCCCGCGGGCATCAGTTCCCACTCGAATTCCCGGCCGATGAGCGAGTAGTACGCCTGGTGCGCCACGTAGCGGGGCCAGCCGTACCTTTCGCTCACCGCGATCGACTTGGCGATGTGCCACCCGGAGAAGTTGGAGCAGCCGATGTAGCGGATCTTGCCCGCGCGGACGAGTGCGTCGAGCGTGCTGAGCGTTTCTTCCATGGGCGTGATGGCGTCAAAGCCGTGGAGCTGGTAGAGATCGATGTAGTCGGTGCCCAGGCGCTGAAGGCTGCCCTCGACCGCGGCGGTGATGTGATGGCGGGAGGAGCCGACCTCGTTGGGATCGGTCCCCGAGCGGAATGTCCCCTTGGTCGAGATCAGGACGCGTCCGCGGCGGCCCTTGATCGCCTGCCCGAGGATCTCCTCCGCCGCGCCGTGCGAGTAGATGTCGGCCGAATCGAACATGGTCAGCCCGTGCTCGAGGCAGATGTCGACCATGCGGGTCGCCTCGGCGACATCGGTGTTCCCCCAGGACTTGAAGAGCTCGCTCTTGCCGGCGCCGCCGCCGAAGGTGCCGGTCCCCAGCGTCAGCACGGGGACCGAGAAGCCGGACTTGCCGAGGATGCGGTGGGGCATGGCGGGGGTGGTGCTGGTGCTCATGGCAGGACGGTACGCCGGCACTTCGCCGGGAGGCGGGGCCGCGGGGCAGTGTGCATCGATCGTGATCTATATAAGAATCGCCCGCCGGGATCCTGAATCCACACCAGAACATGCTGCGAACACACCGAGTGCGGGGAGGTGGGATCAAGGTGTGAGGAAGGACTGATGCACACGCGGCTCGTGGTCATCCTGGGCAGCCATCTCTTCGATCCGGTTCATCTCAAGGGTCTGGAGGGCTCGCGGGTGTTCATGGCGGAGGATCTTGGGCTGTGCACGGAGATCCGTCATCACCAGCAGAAGATCGTGCTCTTCCTCTCGGCGATGCGGTCGTACCGGGATGTGCTTCTCAAGCGCGGGTTTGAGGTTGAGTACCACGAGCTTGCAGGACCGACGGGCGAATTGACGTATGAAGAGCGGCTTTTGGATGCGGTGGAACGCCTGGGGATTCAGGAGCTTGTTCACTTTGAGATCGAGGACCGGCCCTTTGCAGCGCGGATGGCGGCGTTTGCGGAGAGCCGTGGTCTGCGGCGGAGGGTGCTGGACTCGCCGATGTTCCTGACGCGGATCCGGGAGTTCGAGGGGTTTCAGGGTTGGCGGAAGAGGCTGCACATGGCGGACTTTTACCGCTGGCAGCGGGAGCGGCTTTCGATCCTGGTGGGTCCCGATGGTGAACCCGCGGGAGGCCGGTGGAGCTTTGACACCGAGAATCGCGAGCGGCTGGATGATCTGACCCCGATCCCCGGCGACCCGGCGCATGAACGAACAGCACACGAGCGGGACGTGATAAGGCTTGTGGAGGAGCGGTTCAGCGGTCATCCCGGCCGTGCCGCGGAGTTCTCGTGGCCGACAACGCACACGGGGGCGCGTGCATGGCTTGAGCACTTCATCGAGCATCGCCTCAAGCTCTTCGGGCCGTACGAGGACGCGATCTCGACGCGGACGGAGGTGGCTTTTCACAGTCGGCTGACGCCGATGCTCAACTGCGGACTCCTGACCCCGCGTGAGGTCGTGGACCGTGTGCTCGGGCACCAGGACAGTGCGCCGATCGCATCGCTCGAAGGTTTCATCCGCCAGGTGATCGGCTGGCGGGAGTTCATTCGCTGCGTTGACGCGACGGTGGGGGAGGTTCAGCACGAGCGCAACGCGTTTGGGCACACGCGCAGGCTGGCCCCATGCTGGTGGGATGCGACGACGGGCATTCCGCCATTGGACGACATGATCCAGACGGCGATAAGGAGGGGCTGGACGCACCACATTCTGCGCTTGATGGTCGCGGGGAACATCATGACGCTGACGGGGGTGGCCCCGCGGGAAGCGCTTCGGTGGTTCACGGAGATGTACGTGGACTCCGCACACTGGGTGATGGGGCCGAATGTCCTGGGGATGGGGATCTGTTCCGACGGCGGGGTGTTTGCGACCAAGCCGTACATCTGCGGTTCGAACTACATCCTGAAGATGAGCGACTACAAGAAGGGGCCGTGGTGTGATGAGCTGGATGGGTTGTACTGGGGGTTCATCGAGCGGCACCGCGCAGCGCTGATCCGCAACCCGAGGATGGCGACGGTCGTGCGTTCGCTGGACCGGCTCGGGGCGGAGCGGAGGGAGAGGATTCTCGCGGCGGGTGAGCGTGCGCGGCGGCGGCTGACGGTCGCGGAGTGAGTCTCTGGCGGCGTGTGCACACGCGTGGCCGGCCAGGGCCGGCCTGACGCGGGCCTCATGACGAGCCTGATGCTTGATCGCGTGTGCTAGCATCCCTTCCCATGGCAAAGCGATCCAGCGTGAAGTCCGCGAACAAGTCGTCCGGCCGCAAGCCGGGTCCGTCCGCCGCGAAGAAGGTTTCCAAGGCTCTGCCTGGGAGGTCGCCGGCCGGGAGCGTGGCGGTGGCGGCGAGCGTCAGTCCGCCGCGGGTGCCCGCTCCGGCGAAGCCTGTACATCCTCCGCGGCTGGCCCGGCTGCGCAGCATCGCGGCGGCGCGGGAGCTTTCCCACATGCTGGTCACGGATCCGCGGGACGTGGGGTACCTGACGGGGTTCCTGGGGGGCGATAGCTACCTGCTGGTGCCGGTGGACGATCGCCAGAAGCCGATCATCATCAGCGACTTTCGGTACCAGGAAGAGCTTGCGCACTTTGAAGAGATCGCGCGGATCGTGATCCGCAAGACGACGATGCTGCCGTGCGTGGCGGAGACGTTCGCATCGGAGAAGGTGGCCCGCTGCGGCGTGCAGGGGGACCACATGACCCTGGGCGAGCGTGATGCGCTGGTGCAACTGCTCGAGAAGAGCGTGGGGATCAGCGCGGGGGACAACCTGGTGACGACGCGCGGCATCCTGCTTGAGATGCGGGCGATCAAGGATGAGTACGAGGTCAACCTGATCCGCGCGGCGGTGAAGATCCAGCAGGAGTCGCTGCTCGCGGTGCTGCCGACGATCGCCCCGGGGCAGAGCGAGCTTGAGATCTCTTCGAGGCTCGAGGGGGAGATGAAGAAGCGCGGCTCGGTGGAGCCGGCGTTCGTCTCGATCATCGCGGCGCGGGCCAACGGATCGCTGCCTCATTATCGTCCGGCGTTCACGAAGACGGCGGCCAAGCAGCCGCTGCTGATCGACTGGGGGGCGATGTGGCAGGGGTATCGCAGCGACATGACGCGGACGTTTTCGCTGGGGTCGTGGTCACCCAAGATGCGGGAGATCTACCAGATTGTGCTGGATGCACACATTTTGTCGGCGGATGCCCTGAAGGAAGGCCGGACGACGGCGGAAGTCGACAAGATTGCGCGGGACCACATCGCCAAGGCGGGGTACGGGGATTACTTCGGTCACGGACTGGGGCACGGGATCGGGATCAACATCCACGAGGAGCCGCGCTTGACGCAGCAGACGGCTCCGCAGCCGCTCAAGGCGGGCAACGTGGTGACGATCGAGCCTGGGATCTACTTGCCGGGCGTGGGGGGTGTGCGGCTGGAGAACGACTACCTGGTGACGGAGACGGGGTCGAAGTGCTTGTGCACACTGCCGATGTCGCTGGAGTGGTCGACGATCGGGTGATGGCACGCGTTGGTGGGTTCCGTTCATCCACCGTACTTCACAGGCGTGTTAGGGTAACCCGACCGAGAGGTGAAGTGGTGGTGGAGGCGTGATACGCTCTAGCCCCATCGGACGGACGTGGGTGTGAAGCGTCCGGCGGATGAAGTTGATCGAAGCGTTTGCATCGCAGTGCTGGGCCGATCGGAAGTCCCCGTTCTGGCGGATCGTCGGCCTTTTACAGGACAGGGCGCGGGCAGTTCATCATGATTGACACCAACAAGCTCAAAGAACTCGTGAAGCTCATGGTCGAGAACGACCTGACGGAGCTGGATCTGCAGGATGAGAAGGAGACGGTGACGCTCAAGCGTGGGCATGGGGGCGTGCCGATGGTGACGCACACGCCGGCGTTCGCGGCCCCGTCGATGGCGACGGCTCCCGCGGCCTTGCCGGCGGCGCCCGCGGCGGGGGCGCGTCCGGCGGACCCGACGGCGGGTCAGGTGGCGATCGAGTCGCCGATGGTGGGAACCTTCTATTCGAGCCCGAACCCGGATGCCGCGCCGTTCGTCAAGATCGGTCAGAACGTGACGCCCGACACGGTGGTCTGCCTGATCGAGGCGATGAAGGTCTTCAACGAGATCAAGGCGGAGAAGGCCGGCGTGGTCGAGCAGATCCTGGTGAAGAATGGCCAGGCGGTCGAGTTTGGCCAGAAGCTGTACCTGATCCGTCCGGCATGAATCCGGCGGGGTGATGGAAGGCGGGTTGGCGGAGGGCTCGGGCCCTTCTCAAGCCATGATTGTGCATTCATCGCCTTGTGTTTTCCACGGGTCCTTTGCGTTCACGCATTTCGAGATTGCCGAATGTTCAAACGAGTCCTGATCGCCAACCGCGGAGAGATCGCACTCCGCATCATGCGTGCCTGCCGTGAGCTGGGCATCGAGACCGTGTGCGTCTATTCCACGGCCGACAAGGATGCGCCGTACCTGCGTCTGGCGGACCGGGCGATCTGCATCGGGCCCGGGCCGGCGAAAGAGAGCTACCTCAACATCTCGCGTTTGATCGCGGCGGCGGAAGTCGCGGACGTGGACGCGATCCACCCGGGGTACGGGTTCCTCTCCGAGCGTCCGGACTTCTCGCAGGCGTGCCGCGACTGCGGCATCGAGTTCATCGGCCCTTCGCCCGAGGCGATGGCCAAGCTCGGCGACAAGGTTGAATGCAAGCGCACCGCCAAGGAGAACGGCGTTCCTGTGTTCCCGGGCTCGGAAGGCGCGATCGAGGAAGAGGAAGAAGCAGTCAAGGTCGCGGCGAAGATCGGGTACCCGGTCATCATCAAGGCGTCGGCCGGTGGCGGCGGCCGCGGGATGAAGGTCTGCCACAACGAGCTGGCGCTTCGCTCAAACCTCCGGATCGCGAGCCAGGAAGCGCAGGCGGCCTTCGGCAACGGCGCGGTGTTCATCGAGAAGTACCTTGAGTTTGCTCGCCACGTCGAGATCCAGTGCCTTGGCGACAAGCACGGCAACGCGGTGCACCTCTATGAGCGTGACTGCTCGCTCCAGCGTCGCCACCAGAAGGTGATCGAAGAGGCGCCAAGCCCGAACATCGATCGCAAGAAGCTTGAGAAGGTTGCAGAGTCGGCCGCGAAGATGGTTCGCTCGGCCAAGTACTCGGGCGCGGCGACGTGCGAGTTCCTGATGGATGAGAAGGGCGACTTCTACATGCTGGAAGTCAACACGCGCGTCCAGGTTGAGCACCCGGTGACGGAGCTGATCACGGGCATCGACATCGTGAAGATGTCGATCCTGGTGGCCGCGGGGGAGAAGATCTCGTTCAAGCAGTCGGACGTGAAGATCCGCGGGCACGCGATCGAGTGCAGGATCAACGCGGAGGATCCTGCACACAATTTCCGGCCAAGCGCTGGGAAGATCACGACGTACGAAGCCCCGGGCGGGCCGGGCGTGCGCATGGACAGCCACGTGGTGCCGGGGTACGTGGTTCCTCCGAACTACGACAGCATGATCGGCAAGCTGATCGTGCACGCGGACAACCGCGAAGAGGCGCTGACACGCATGTCGCGAGCGCTGCGCGAGTTCAAGGTTGAGCCGATCAAGACGACGATCCCGCTGCACCAGAGGCTGGTGGACGATGCGGCGTTCCGCAAGGGCGGCGTGGATATCAAGTATCTGGAACGACTCTTGAAGTAAGGTGTATTGATGATAGGAGTTTGACGTTGGGTCGTAAGTTAGACAGATTGACGATTCACGGATTTAAGTCGATTAAGACGATCGACAATCTCTCTCTAGGTTCAATTAATGTCCTAATCGGTGCCAACGGCGCCGGTAAAAGTAATTTTGTAGAGTTTTTTAAAATGCTCCGAGAGATTGTCGAGCAAAGGTTGCAGGCGTATGTCAGCGAGAACGCCCCTTCCGATGGTTTTTTCTATAATGGCGTAAGCTATACTAAAACAATTGAGGCGAAGCTGGAATTTGGAGTTAATGGTTATAATTTTAAACTAAAGCCAACATCCGACGGGAGTGTAGTGTTGGCGGCAGAGAACACGCACTATGACGGGGACTATGGTCGAAGGGTATTGCATTTGATCGCAACGGCAAGTCGCGAATCCAAACTAAAAGATCATCGTAATGATGTGGGGATCACAGCGCAGAAAGGTCCCAATTGGTATGTTTGGAACTCCCTCTCAGATTGGCATGTCTACCACTTTCACGACACTAGTGTGACGGCCGGTATGCGCCGAGATTCTGGTGTTGAGCAGGGCGATAGATTGGATTCTAATGGTGAGAATTTGGCGGCATTCCTGTATGCGATGCGTGAAAATAACGCTGATATATACCAGATCATACGAAAAACTGTTCAGAGAATCGCTCCTTATTTTGATGATTTTGCGATCAAGCCCAGAAAAGGGAAGCACGAAGCACGTGTCAGGTTAATGTGGAAGCAACGAGGCAAAGATTACGTGTTTTCGCCAAGCCATTTGTCGGACGGAACTATTAGATTTATCTGTCTTGCTACTGCGTTGCTTCAGCCAGACCCCCCAGCAACAATGGTGGTTGACGAACCCGAGCTCGGGCTTCATCCCGAGGCTCTAGCAATTCTTGCTGGCCTGTTTCGTTCCGCATCCGCTCGTATGCAAATAATAATCGCTACGCAGTCCCCTGTCCTGTTGAGCGAGTTTGATGTTGCAGATGTCATTACGGTGGACCAGGTTGATGGATCTTCAAGGTTTCAGCGGCTGGATTCGAACGCGTTGCGTGTGTGGCTGCGGGACTATTCCCTGGGCGAGTTGTGGTTAAAGGGGAATGTGCGAGGGGGAGTGAATGATGCGTAACATACTGATTGTCTGCGAAGGGCAGACTGAGAGAGAATTCTGCCGCGGAGTTGTCTCCCCGTACGTTGCACAGTTTGATGTTGCGCTGGCCGGAACATTGGTCGGGAAGCCTGGCCGAAAACGTGGCGGAGTAAGTGAGTGGAAGGTATACAGAGATGAAGTATTGAAGATCGCTAGGCAATCCAAGGACCAATGTGTTGGTGTTTTAGTTGACTACTATGCGATGCCGGATTCTTGGCCAGGGCGAACTCAGTCAAATTCAAAACCTCCACTAGAAAGAGGGAGGTGGGTTGAAAAGCAGATAATTAAGGATTTGCAAAGCGATCTTCGCGAAAGTAGGTGTTATCCGTGTGTTCAGTACCATGAATTTGAAAGTCTGTTATTCACTAAGCCGGAGATTTCTGCGCTGAGTATTGTTATTGGAGGAGCTTCCGTTAATGATCACAACTGGCTTTCGCAGAAAATGTCTGGAATACTTGAAGACTGTGGTGGCAATGTTGAATTGATTAACGATTCACCAGAAACTGCGCCTTCTAAGCGTATTATTTCTTTGGTTCCGGGGTATGATAAAGTAGCATGGGGAATTGCTGCTGTTCAAGATATAGAAATGAATGTTCTGCGTGCAAACTGCTCGTGGCTAGATCGATGGCTAACCCGTATTGTCGACAGTAGCAAATTCGCGTAAAACTAGTATTTGTCGCACTTGGTGTACGAATGATGTTTACTTCATCGCGATCACATTCAAACTCACACACTTGCCATCAAACGGGGTGGCAGCGCAGTCGTTGAACAGCCGAAGGAGTCGACCCTGCCGCAGCTTTTGAAGCCGCGTTTGAGGACGCTGCACGCCTTCTTCAATGCCTGACGCAGTGCGGTGCGTTGGTTCGGGTGCTCGTGCACACGCGATGCACACTGGGGCGTGTCAGGCTTTTCCGGTGCGATTCTCGTCCGACATTTTTCGGACCAGGGCATCCACGCGGGCCTGGTCGATGAGGGGGGCGAACTGCTCTTCGAGGGTGAGCAGGAAGGCGGGACGCTTCTCCAGGCCGGTGCGGCGGAGGTAGGAGCGGATGGCACGGACAAAGGATGAGGCGGCCTGCTCGGCGGGTGCGTGGAGCATCTCGGGGTCGAATCGGACGGGAGGGCTGGCGGCGGTGGCGCCGAGTCCAGCGCGGGCGATGGCGGCCTCGTGTGCACGCCGCTCCAGGTCGATCACGTTCTCGAGTGCGTACGACTGGCGGGCGGTCCTTGCGGCGGCGAAGCCCAGGTTGTCGCGCCAGTCCTCATCATTGAGAAGCTGCCCTATTGCGTGCGCGAAGCTCGCCGCGTCGGATGCAACCCGCAGGCCGGTCGCGCCGATCTGGACGACCTCGGCAAGGCCGGGAGAGTCCGCGACGATGACGGCGGCGCCGGTGGCCATGGCTTCCAGGACGGTCTTGGGGTGGCCTTCGAGCTCGGAGGCCTGTGCATAGATCGAACACCGCGACATGCGGGCGATCAGCTCGCCGTGGCTGATCCGGTTGCGGAATTCGACGGGGGCGTTCAGCCGGGCGGCGAGTTCCTTGAGGTTCTTCTCTTCGGGCCCGTCGCCGATGATCTCGAGGACGGCGTTCTCCTGTCCGCCCGCCTTGACCTGGGCGATCGCCTCGATGAGGACGTCGACGCGCTTGCGATGGACCAGTTGCCCGGCGTAGAGGACGCGGCCTGGTTCGCGCGCGGCGGCGGGGACGGGCTCGTGCGTCGCCAGGACGTAGTTGGGGACCAGGTGCATCCGGGCCGGGTCGAGCGAGTATCGCCAGGCGAGGTCGTCGAGCATCTGCTGGGTTGTTCCGATGATCACGTCGGACGCGCGGCAGAGTTCGCCCTCGGTGGCGGCGGCGTCGGCGGCCTGGGTCGAGTGTGCACCGTGTTCGCTGGCCACGAACCTCGACCACAAGTATCCGCCGCGGCCGATCAGTCCGGCGATGAAGCCCTGCGTGCGCAGGTGCTGGGTGATGCGAGCGGCGACATCGCCGCCCTGCATCTGGTTGGTCTTGACGACGACGCTCTGGGCCCCGCCGAGGCGTTCAGCCACGAGGCGAGGGAGCAGGCCGGTGTAGACGACGGGGTCTTCGTTTGAGGCGTTGCAGATCACCTCGGGCGGGTTGCTGGAGACCCCTTCGGTGAGTTCTTTCCAGTACTGGCCGACGGTCAGGTCGTCGGGCCCGCCGTGGGTGACGAGGATGATCCGGCTGTACTCGGGGCGGAGGCGCTCGTAGAGGGGCCACTCGCGGGGAAGCAGGCCGGACGCGACCCAGTCCCGCAGGGACACGCCTGCGGTGAACACAACGACCAGGGCATCTGCAAGGTATTGGCTCATGATCTGCCGGGCGTGTTCCTGTCCTTTGAAAACCTCGTGTGTCTTCTATCGTCGGAAACCGAAGGTCCGATGATGAAAGTTGGACAGGTCAATTTAATCGAAAATCGGTGGTTTGGTTCAAGGGATTTCCCGGGATCGCCGGAGGGCTTCCGGCGACGTAGGCGGGGTCGAGGTATGCTGGAAAGGGCCTTGTGAGGGGCCCCTGGAGCACAGCCATGCAGATGATGCGGATTCCGACGGTTCGGGGAGCGGTGATCCTTGCGTGCCTGGGCGGGACGCTGGCGGGGATGTTCTCTGACAGGGCGTGTGCACAGGCGGGTGAAGGGCAGAGCTCGCCGGCGGGGCGGCTGGGTGATGAGTCGGGGCGGAGGGCGACTGCGCGGGAGCTGATCATCAAGGCGACGGCGTATCTCAAGTCCCGCCAGGATGCTTCGACGGGGGGATGGAAGACCGAGGGCACGGGGCCGAAGTTTCCGGCGATCACCGGGCTGGTGCTGACGGGGATGCTGCTCGACCCGGGGGCGAGTGGGAGTGATCCGGTGATTGCGCAGGGGGTGAAGTACCTCTTGAGCACACAGAAGGCCGACGGGGGCATTTACGACTCAAACCTGCCGAGCTACAACACGTCGATCAGCGTGTGCGCCCTGACGAAGGTCAAGACCGCCGAGAGCGACGCGGCGGTGAAGCGCGCGGTCGAGTTTCTCAGGAGTCTTCAGTGCGGCGAGGGTGCGGCGGGAACGAGCCAGAACCACCAGGAGTCGGGGGTGGTCGTCGACAAGGACCATCCGTTCTATGGCGGCGTGGGGTATGGTCGGCACGGGCGGCCGGATCTTTCCAACCTGGGGTGGATGCTTGAGGCGCTGCACGAGGCGGGGGTGGAAGGGTCGGACGAGGCCTTCAAGCGTGCGGTGGTTTTCCTGCAGCGGACGCAGATGCTGGAGAAGACGGCCGATGGCACGCCGGTGAACACGATGGAGTATGCCCAGGGCACGCGGCAGGGGGGGTTCATCTATTCGACGAGCGTGAACAAGGACCAGGTCGGGGTGGGGCAGAGCATGCCCAAGGACATGATCGAAGAATCGATGGATGATGGCACGAAGGTGAGCCGCCTGCGGTGCTATGGGTCGATGACGTACACGGGGTTCAAGAGCTACCTGTACGCGGACCTGCCCAGGGATGATGCACGTGTGCAGGCGGCACTTGGGTGGATGCGGGATCACTACACGGTGGACGAGAACCCGGGGATGGGCAAGGAGGGCCTGTATTACTACTACGTGGTGATGTCGCGGGCGCTGGCGGCGTGGGGAGAGCCGGAGCTTGCGGTGCGGGTGGGTGAGCCCGGACCGGCGGGGTCGGCCCCGAGCAAGGCGGGGGATGTGGTCCGGCCGGTCCGCTGGGCTGACGACCTGATCGCCAGGCTCTCAGAACTGCAGCAGGAAGACGGGTCCTTCAAGAGCGTCAGCGAGCGGTGGATGGAGAACGACCCGGTGCTGATCACGGCGTACGCGTTGATTGCGCTGCGGTACGCGGAGCGGTATGAGGGCGGGCAGGGGGGATGAGCGGGGCTGATTACGTTGTGGGGGTCAATGGGGCAGCGGAGGCGGGACGCGGGGCGAACTGCGATTGACCGCTTGGCCACTGGATGGGCAAGGGGCCCATGCGCACCATCGCGAGCGTGAAGACGAGCAGTGCGATGAGCGCCAGCGTCCTGCGGATCGCGGGGCGCTGGAAGGTCGTGGCGATACCGCCAAAGAACAGCGTCGATGCCAGCATCAGCGTGAGGAGGATGTACTCGCTTGAGACCTTGTCGGCGATGTTTGCCTGGGCCTGATAGCCCCGGGCGGATTCACGGTCGGCTTTGGCGTCGGTCTCGGCTTCCAGGACGTATTCGGGCTGCTGAAGCGGGCCGGGGACGGCGGGATTGGTGAGGATTCCCGCGGCGACGCTTGCTTCGAGCGCCTTGCGCAGCTCCGGGCGCATGTGCAGGAGCAGCGTTTGGGCCTCCTGCGAATCGCGCGAACGCATGGCTCTCCAGTACTCGAGCACCACCATTCCATCCTGCGTGCGGATCTGAAGTCCGGCGAGTGTGTTCTCTGCACTCTGGCGTTCGGCGGTATCGGCCTCTGACTGCATGGAAGACTGCACACTCGACCAACACGAGGCCTGGTATCCGCACCACGTGGAGGCGAGGGTCGCCAGCGAGAGGACGATCGCGGTCAAAACCTGCATGCGGCCTGATTGAGGGCTTGCGGTGACCGCGGCGTGAATCTCCCGGATCTCCTGCATCATGGCTCGCGTGGCATCATCGAGTGCGTGCGGGGCGTCGCTGGTGTTTGGGAGCTTCGGTTGCATGCGGGGCAAAGTGAGCGCCGCTACTCCATCATCACGCGCTCAAGGACATCGAGCACCGCCCAGGCCTGCCAGTAGGGTGAGATGTAGTGTGCGTGCCTGGCGATCGCGTCGTCGTGGCGCGGGGGGCAGGCAAAGAGCTTGACGCGCTGGGCGATGGGGATGTCGCTGGCGGTGTCGCCGAAGCCGGCGAGGCGGTCGGGGTTCAGGCCGGCGGTCGCGATGAGCCAGTCGAGGCCGGTGGCCTTGCTGATGTGCTCAAGATCGCAGTTGATGTAGTACCACGTGCGTGAGATGCGGAAAGGCCAGCCTTCCTTCTTGAAGCGAGCCTCGATCGTCGGCATGGTGGGCGAGAGAACGTTGGGATCGGGGTGGTAGAGGCTGATCGAGGCGGTCTTGCCGGGCTGGATGGAGAAGCCCTTGGGGAAGAGCTCGGTCTCGACCCAGTCGGTCGCATCGCGGACGGCCTTGAGGTGGTCCTTGGTGATCGACGGATCGCGGTGGTACTCGTTGGTCGCGGGGAAGTACATCCAGACGCCGTTCTCGGCGATGCAGGGGAGGAGGGTGTTGCCGACCAATCGACAGATCGCCTCGGCGAAGGGTTGCGGGCGGCCGGAGCAGACCGTCAGGACGGGCATCTCGCCGGTCTTGATGGCGGCGCGGTTGTGGTCGGCGATTCGGCGCAGGGCGCCGAGGTCGAAGGTCTCGGAGCTCTCGGGGACGAGGCATCCATCGATGTCGCAGATCAACGCGTCGAACTTTCGCGTGGGCTTGGGGGCGAACTGTTCAAGCTCGGCGAGTTCCTGGTCGCTGGGGGGCGCTGCGATGTCGTCGTCAGAGAGAGCCGCATCGGCGTCCACACCCTGGGGCGCCGAGATCGCCTTGGCGCCGGGCAGCACGCCGGGGATCGGCGCCGACCTGGAAGGGTGGGCACCTGGTTTGGAGGTCGGTTTGCGGTCTCTCTTCTCGCCCATGGTGGCAGAGTGTACCGGGCCCGGGAACCACGGGTCGCCCCCGGGGGCGTCGAGGCTGAACACGGGCGGCGACCGACGCCAGGACGGGGGCCGGTTACACTCGCCCCATGCTTGCGATCTACGTGATCACGATTTTTCTTTCCGCCGGGCTGCTCTTTCTGGTCCAGCCCATGGCGGCGAAGATGATCCTCCCGCTCCTGGGGGGGTCGTCGGCGGTGTGGACGACGTGCATGCTCTTCTTCCAGGCCCTGCTGCTGGCGGGGTATCTGTACGGGCACCTGGTGGATCGGTGGCTGAAGCCAAGCCGGCAGATTCTTGTGCACATGCTGGTGATGCTGGCGGCCGCGGCCTCGCTTCCCCTGGGTCTTTCGGGTGATCCGACCAGCGTGATCTCGATCGCCGACTGGATGCCGACGGAGATCCGGATCGTGCTGTGGATCCTGGTGCTGCTGGGGCTGGCGGTGGGGGCCCCGTTCTTCGTGGTCTCGACGACCGGGCCCTTGCTGCAGCGGTGGTTTTCCCGGACGGGTCATGTGCACTCAAAGGATCCGTACTTCCTCTACGCGGCCAGCAACGCGGGAAGCCTGATCGGGCTGGGGGCGTACCCACTGGTGGTCGAGCCGTTGGTGGGTGTTCAAGACCAGGGGAGGGCGTGGTCGCTTGGGTACGGTCTGTTTGCGATCCTGACTTTGATGTGCGGGGCGGTTGTGTTCCGGCGCGTGAAGGCGGCGGAAGCGGAAGTGGTACGGCCGCAGGCGGCGGCATCACCCGCGATTCCGGGGCGGCGGCTGGCGTACTGGGTGGTGCTGGCGGCGGTGCCGTCGAGCCTGATGCTGGGGGTGACCCAGCAGGTGGCGACCGATCTTGCCTCGGTGCCGCTGCTTTGGATCATCCCGCTGGCGCTCTATCTCCTCACGTTCATCGTGGCGTTCAGTCCGACGAGAGCGGTCTCGGCCCGGCACGCGGGGTGGGCGCTTGCGATCCTGGTGCCGGCGGTGATCACGACGATGATCCTGGGGATCGTGGATCACGCGATCCCGCTGGTGACGCTGCACTTTGCGACGTTCTTTGCCGCGACGTACATGTGCCACCGGCGGCTGGCCGAGGACAGACCCTCCGCGGACCGGTTGACGACGTTTTACCTGATGCTGGCGGTGGGCGGGGTGATCGGCGGGATCTTCAACAGCCTGATCGCGCCGCTGGTCTTTGACAACGTCTACGAGTACCCCATCGCACTGGTGGCGGCGCTTGCGCTGCGGCCGATCGAGGCCCGCCGGGGGGAGACCAATGCACAAAGGCTGTGGCGGACGTACGCCGCGCCGACGGGGGCGGTGGTGATCATGGTGGGTGTGACGGCCCTGTTTCACCGGGGCGGGGTGATGAGCAAGGACGCGGCGATGAAGATCGGGCCGTGGCTGACGTACATCCAGACGATCCCCATCCTGATCGTGGCGGCGCTGGTGATCCGTCGGCCGAGGCCCTACGCGGTGTGCATCGCGATCTTCTTCACGATGATGTTCGTGGTGAGGCTGGTGGGACCATCGCAGACGATCTTCCAGGGGAGGTCGTTCTTCGGCGTGCTGCGGGTGCTCTCGCAGGCGGGCGGGAATGTGCACGTGCTCTCGCACGGCACGACGACGCACGGCGCACAGATCATCGCCAACGAGCAGGTGAAGCTCCTGCCCACGACGTATTACCATCCGACGGGGCCGGTGGGGCAGGTCTTTTCGACGCTCGGGAACGACCCGAGGCTGACGCGGGTGGGCGTGATCGGGCTTGGCGCGGGTGCGATCGCGGCGTATGCACAGCCGGGTGATGAGTACACCTTCTATGAGATCGACGACCTTGTGATCCGGCTGGCGTCGGGGCAGGGCTTTGAAAAGCCGTACTTCACGTACCTGCGGGATTCGATCGGGAAGGTGGAGGTCGTGCTGGCCGACGGCCGGCAGGGGATCGCCGCGCACGCGAAGGAGGGGCAGTACGGGCTGCTGATACTGGATGCGTTCAGTTCGGACGCGATCCCGGTGCACTTGATCACCAAGGAGGCGATGGAGCTGTACCTTTCGAGGCTGATGCCGCGCGGGTACATCATGGTGCACATCTCCAACCGGCACTTCAACCTGCTGCCGGTGATCGCGCGGCTGGCGACCGACCTTGGGTGCACGACGGCGTACATCCACGACACGAAGATGACGCCCGAGGAGCAGACGCTGTACAAGAGCGTGAGCGAATGGATGATCATCACGCGTGATGAGAAGGACCTTGATCCGTTCATCAAGCTCCCCGAGTCGCAGTGGCGCAAGGTGCGCAAGGTGACCGAGGGCGACCTTTGGACCGACGACCACACCAACGTCCTGAAGATCTTCAAGTGAACCGTGTTCACGGCGAGGAGTGAGCGAGCGATGGCGAGGATTCTGGTCTTTGGTCCGCACCCTGACGATCAGGAGATCGGGATGGGGGGGACGATCGCGCGTCTGGCGTCGCAGGGGCATGATGTTGTGATCTGCGACATGACCGACGGATGTCCGACGCCGGTGGGTGATCGTCCGACGCGGCTTGCCGAGGCGCGGGAGGCGGCGTCGCTCCTGTCGCCGGAGGGAAAGCCGCCGATCCGCCGCGTGCTGATGGATTTTCCCAACCGGGAGGTTGTGCACACGCTGGAGGCGAGGCACCGCGTGGCGGGGCTGATACGTGCACACCAGGCGAGCATGCTGTTCGTGCCGCACTTTGAGGATGCACACCCGGATCACAGGGCGGTGACGCGGATCGTGGAGGATGCGCGGTTTGACGCGAAGCTGACGAAGGTCGCGATGCCCGCGCCGCCGGGGTACGAATCGATCGGGCCTCCGATCTATCCGAAGTGGGTGTTCTACTACTACTGCTCGCACCTTCGGCGTGTGCCGGACCCGACCTTCTGCATCGACACGACGGGGTTTGCCGAGGCCAAGCGGCGGGCGGTGAGCGCGTACCGGTCGCAGTTTGAGATGAACCCGGTCAACGCTGGCTTCCCGGATCGCCTGCACTCGTGGGATGTGTATTTCGGCTCGCGGATCGGCGTTCAGACGGCCGAGCCTTTCTTTTCGCATGAGCCGGTGGGGCTGGGTTCTCTTGATTCGGTGGTCGGCGTGTGATCAGCGGGGGGCGGCGGGCTCGGTGGTGCACGTGAGATCGATCCGGCCGTCTCGAACTTCGAGTGCGGTGAGTCGGACGGTGCGGTTGTCGCCGAGCTTGGCGGCCGCGCGCTGGGCGAGGGGTTCCTTTCCGGCCAGGGCGGTGAGGACAGCGCCGGCCCCATCATCGACACCCCGGGGCAGGAAGGAGCGGAGGAGCCCCGAATCCGACGCGACCATTCCCAGCGGGAGGGGGAGCCTGCCGATCGCCAGCTCTGAAGCGAGCAGCCAGAGACGGCCCTGCTCGTCGATCGAGGGGATCAGTTCGAGGGTGAGAACATGGCCATCATCGGCGCGGTCGGTGCGGATCGAGAGGCCGAGCGTGATCGAACCTGGCTTGAAGGAGATGGCCGCCCGCTGGATGGTGGTTGACCAGTCGACCGAGTTGTCGCGGTTCTGGAGCCACTTGACCAGGCGGGTCGAGAGCCAGTCGTTGGCGTCATCCTGCGTGAGGGCGACCGACCAGACTTCGCCGGGGGGCCGTTGTGCGTGAAGCTGGTTGACGACGGCGTTCTCGATCTCGCGGCCGACGTTCTCGGATTGGGGGGTGGCGGTGTGGACGGTGTTCCACCAGGAGGGGGCGGAACGGATCAGGAGCCATGCACACAGGGCGGTGATGGCGGCGGCGGCGATCATCCCCATGCCGACGGCGACCACCCAGAAGCGAGCGCGGATCCAGAGGCCTTTGGCTCCGTGGTGGTGCTTGGGATGGGTGCTGGATGCGGTCATGCGGCCTGGGAGGGGGAATGGGTGGACGGGTGTGAAATCATGATGCCATACGGATGAAGGGAGTGCTTCGCTGCAAGAAGTGTCGGTGGAGCGGGGGGTTGGGTTTGGTGAAGGTGGGGAAATCGGGCATCGGGCATCAGGCATCGGGCACTGGGCACTGGGCACTGGGCACTGGGCACTGGGCACTGGGCACTGGGC
>DATGXW010000282.1:0-20240 GCA_035298585.1 Phycisphaerales bacterium | reverse complement strand
CATGGTTCGATCCAAGTTCCTCCTTATAAGCTTGTTTATGGACATGAGGCTGTTGTACCATGGGTAGTTAGCCGCGTCGGCGGTCGACGTCGTCTCCTCTGATTCATCCGAACCCTGCGTGTTGTCCTCGCCCGCCTTGCGACTCCCCGGGCGGCCGGTCTGCGACGCCGAAGTCTGGCGGGAACTGCTCGCCGTGGTGCGGCGTCCACCACGCTCTGGCGTTGAAGCAACCGTCTCCCCCGAATCGCCCAGCGACGCGAGGCTCTGGGAGAGGTCCAGCGACCAGATGTTCTCCGTCGCGTTGCGGCTGGAAACAAAGTACAGGCGGTTGGAAGGGCCCCACACCGGCCGGATCGCGCGGAGGTCGCTGCTGGTCAGCCGGATGGTCGCCTCGGCGGTCACGCTGGCCAGCCAGAGTTCAGCCGCCGGCGGTCCACCCGCCGCGGGCCCTGCGCTCGGCACCGACGAATACACGATGTAGGCCCCGTCGGGGCTCCATGTCGGGTTGATCAGGGCCGCCGTGCTGCTGCTGGCGATCAGCGTCGGGTTCGATGACTGGCCATCGAGATAATCGATCGTCCAGATCGCAAACGAACGCTGCCCGCGCTCGCGGCCGAGCTGGTAGACGATCCGATCCGAGCCGTTCGAGCCCGTGCCGGAGGTCGGACAGAACCGGGGGAAGAGGCCGTAGCCGATGAACGTCGCGCCCGAAGCCTGGTGTGCATCGGTCACCCACATCTCCCAGCGCCCGCTGGTGGGGCCCATCCGGGAGAACACGATCTTGCCGCCGTCGGCCGACCACGACGGATGAAGCTCATCGCTCTCATCGCTGGTGATCTGGACCGCCTTCCCGCCGGTGATGGGCATCACGAAGATGTCCCAGTTGCCGTCGCGGTTGGAGGCGAAGGCCACCTTGGCGCCGTCGGGGCTGATGTCGGGCGTTCCGTCCTCGGCGGGATCATCCGTGAGCTGCGTGATCGTCCGGCCCGCGATCGTCTTGACGAACAAATCCGCCGTCGGACGGTGCTGCGTGCTGGCAAAGACGATCCGCGTCCCATCACGCGAGACGGCCGGATCAAAGTCCGCCCCCTCCTGCGCGAAGGTCACCTGCCGGAGGTTGAACGTCGCCGGGGCGTTGTCGCTCCCGGGTTCGAGGCGAGCCTGGGGATTGACCCACGCATCGGTGCCGGCCGAGGCCGCCATCGAAACGGCGGGCGTCGGTTCGGTGACAAGCGATTCCGCGGCGGCGTCAGCGCCCGGCTCGGTCTGGGGCGCAGAATCTGCCGAAGCGGTCTTGGTCGAGGAGGTGGAGCCTGAGGTGCTCCCCGTGAAGACTCCACAACCCGCCGGGACGCATGTGCACATGCCCGCGGCCAGCACGAGGGCGGCGGTGCGGGATGTGCGATGGAGTGTGAAGTTCTTGACCACGGTTCGACCCTTATCGGACCACCAACAGGGTGACCTTGAGCACGGTCAACCTCCCTGTCTGACCATCTGATCGGACGCTGGAAGAGGCGGATTGAGTCCGCTAAGCAAGTGAGAGAGAAGTTCAGGGACGTGGCCGTCCGTTCGGGGCTTCAACCCGGGTACGTCAAGAAAAAGGAACCGGCGGGGATTCCACCACGAACCCCCGCCGGTCAAAATGCATCGGGAAAGCCTCAGGATGTCACAGAGTCAATCGAGCTGCTCGCGGTAGACGATCGCCGGCGAATCCGCGGGACGGACCCAGGCCGAGGCCCTGCCCCGTGGTCCCATCGCGACAAGAAGGTGCTGAAGGTAGTTCCACAGGTGGGAACGGGTGAACGGCTCATCGATAAGCCACGAGGCCGTCGGATTGATCGCCAAAATATGATCGAGGATCTGAGTTCGAGAAAGTTCGCCTTCAGTCCCTGCGTCTGCAACGGCAGACTCAAAGAGCCCGGGCGTCTCATCCTCAAGCATCATCGTGGGTGGGAAGGCAAAGCTCATGGCGAGGGTCGCTGAAGGTCCCGTCCACCTCCGCCACACAGACGAAGGTGACGCGAGGTATCGGACGCACCACCTCTCCGCGGTTGAAAAAAGATCCGTGCACTTGAGGAGGTTGAGACCGCTGGAGCGGCGAGCCGACTACGGTGTATCCATGCAATGGTGGAGCATCGAGCGGGGTGGCCCAACAGGTCGTGGAACGAGCGTGTCGTGGAGAATTCTTGCGCCGACTGCGAATGCCTCGCCGCGAGTCGAGTGGGCCGTCTTCGAGGGGATGAGCGTCTTTTCGGAGGCGGCACGGGGTGTGATCGGGTCCGCAACCGAGGGTTCGGCGGTGGTGCTCTCTTCGCGACCGGAATGGGAGCCTGAGAACGACGGGGCGCAGATTCTGCCGACCTGGATGGGCGCCGCGGCCCGCCTGCGCCCGGAGCTTCCATCGCTCCTGGAATCGCTCGCGGCGGTGGGGAGGTCGCGCGGGGTGGAAGTGCTGCTGCTTCCCGAGCTTGGCGGCGTGATCTCGGATGTGCCGTCGATCCTCAGCCTGGGGCGCGAGCTTGCGGGGAAGTCTGCGGGGCTGATCGTCGAGCCGGCGGCGCTGCTGACGCCATCGATGGTGGAGCGTGTGCATGAGCACCTCACGCGTCTCTATTCGGTCTCCACGTATCTGGCGTCGGTGAGAGCCATCGTGTGTTCGGATGTGGTAAGAACGGGGGAGGAGGCGACCATGCCGGTGGCGGCGGGTGCGGGCGCGGCCGGACCCTTGCTTCGAGAACTGGTGGAGAACGCACGCGGGGGACATGCGGGGGAAGGTGGAGGGGGATGGCAGGGCCGGTGGGTTCTTGATGGAGCGTGGCCCTGGTGAGACTCGGAAAGGGTCTGGCCGGGTCGCTACACTCGCACGGTCCGGGTGCTGTACACAGGATGCCGTGCAGGATCAGGGCTGATTCACGTGAGAAGATGCACACATGGCTGATGCTTCCAACGCAAGTCTGAACGCCTCCCGCCCGGTCCTTGATCACCCGACCTTTTCGGTGGTGAAGGGTGCTTTTCCGGCGAAGAAGTTCCGCGGGACGGAGTTCCGCGGGCAGTCGACGCTGATCGTCGAGCCGCAGGACCTGCACACGGTGATGGCATTTCTCAAGACCGACCCGAGGACGTCGTACGTTTTCCTCTCGGACGTGGTGGGGATCGACTACCTCAACTACCCGGCCGAGCAGCCGGGGCGGTTTGCGGTGGTGTACAACCTGATCAGCTTTGACCGTGACGACCGCTTCTTTGTGAAGGTGTACTTGAACCCCACGCTTCCCACGGGTGGAGCCCTGCAGGATCCTGCACTGGAACTGGAGAGCGTGACGGATCTGTGGGCGGGTGCGGAGTGGACGGAGCGGGAGGTCTTCGACATGTTCGGGATCCGCTTCAAGAACCACCCCGATCTTCGGCGGATTCTCCTGTGGGAGGATTTCCCTGCACATCCGCTTCGGAAGGATTACCCGCTGCGTGGTCGCGGGGAGCGCGAGATGTACAAGGTCGTGGATCGTACATCGTCGTAAGTCTCTGATAAATAAGAGTTTCAATCCAGTGACGAGCGTGTGCTCACGCGTGGCACGCCGGGGCATCCGTACGGCCCGGCGGCCTGTCAATTGATGTGGATATGTAGTTATAGGACGTACTCTGGTCCGGAATATAGGTCGATTCGGCCTATTGAAAGGGCTTGCAGCGACTGCGCGTGTGTTTTCTATTGATTTTGAATGCTGGCTCTATTGACACTGGACATTGGTGTCGGCATATTGGAAGGGTCAGGAGGGATCGTGAAAGGGATCAGGTGCGCGGCGTTTTCGCACGCGCCAGGCGAAGTTCCGCTCGCCTGCTGATCGTCCGTGCACAACTTCCTCCTGGTCGACTCGGCTTTCCCCGAGGGTGTTCCTCGGACTCGAGTGTGATTCCTATAGGAGGAAAAGGACATGAAGACTCTGATTGGCGCTGCCCTGGTGGCGGCACTCGCTGGCGTTGCCTCGGCTGACATCTCGACCGAGACGGCGCAGTTCGGCGGGTACATCAACATCAACCTGGCGACGGGTCAGACGACCTACAGCGACTCGAACTTCTCGACTCGCGCGACGACGATCTACAGCAACACGGCCAGCGCGGCGTCGTTCGGCGTTTCGTCGACCGACCTCAACTCGACCTGGGGCGACGATTTCACGGGCGTCGGCTCGGGCGGCACGCTGAGCGGCCAGCAGTTCACGGTCTTCAACAGCGGCACCAGCCTGGGCTCGCTGCTGACGGCGACGGTGACGATGAGCTACTACGACTCGGTCGGCGCGTTCCTGGGCGGGTTCAACGGCAACGTGAACTTCGGCACGGGCCTCAACGTGGGCTTCTACTCGGTCGTGACCTTCAGCGGCCTTGAGAGCCTGGGCATCAACCTGACCTCGTCGAACCTGATCGTGACCCAGAAGGTCGCGTCCAAGACGGGTCTTGCCAGCCGCCTGGGCATCGTCTCGATGAACCCCGTCAACGTCGGCTTCAGCGACATCGACATGTACGTCAGCTCGTCGACCATCGGCGGCGGCGTCGCCGGCTGGTACACCTTCGGCACCAGCGGTCCCGCAAACATGGGCCTGCAGGTCGATGTGATCCCCGCCCCGGCCTCGGTTGCCCTGCTCGGCATGGGCGGCCTGGTCGCGGCCCGTCGTCGCCGCTGATCGCGGCCATGATGGTGCACTCAATACCTCCTAATCGCTCAAGGCAAATGAGCGATGCCTGACCCACCCGGACCCTGTTGAAACGCAGGGTCCGGTCTTTTTTCTGGTTCGATTGACGGGCCGTGCGCATCCGTCAGCGGCTCAAGGCGTGCAGGCCCAGCGTCTCACGGTGTGCGTTCCACCACACCAGCGCGGCGGGGTGCCCGGCGACAAAGCGGATGAGCTGCGAGCTGGTGACATCGAGCCTGACGGCGGACTTGCGGGGGTCGAACCTCGATGCCGCGATCATGTCGAGCGCTTCGGCGAGCAGGGCGGCGTAGTCGCGGTGGTTGGGGCTGCACACGATCTTGCCGCCGGGCGTGCGGGTGATCCACAGCTTGCTGCGTGCATCGCCGATCGGCACGGGCCGGCGGACCTGGATCGCCAGGGCCAGGCGAAGACGCTTGAAGGCGAGTTGCTTGTTCTCGATGGCGCTTCGGTGCTCGTCTGCGTGTGCACTGATCCCGGTGGGTTCGTGCGTGATCGTGACCATCGTCTCGACCTTGTTTCGGTGTTGCCCCCCCGGTCCGCCGCTGCGCGACTTTCCCATCCGGCACTCGCGCCAGAGCTCCTCATCCGCGAGTGCCGCCGGGTGCATCACTTCGAAGGCTCCGCCGCGGCGGGGTTGGAGAGCCGCCGGCCCTCGGTGTTCACGGCCGGTTCGCGGGCGTTGACACGCGCGATCTCCGCCGCGAGCGACTGTGCATCGAGCGTCCAGAGCTTCTCCACCAGGTCCGCGCCGGGCTTGTCGTAGGGTCTCAGCTCCTCGCGCGTGAAGGGATAGAAGTCGTTCGTCCAGTAGAAGGCCTCGGTGAGTTCCGCGAAGTACTCGTGGTGGTTGGTGAGCGCGTACGCGCGCTCGCGCGTGCGGCCGTCGACATGAGCCACCGCGGCGTAGAGCGAGCGTCCGGCCGAGGCCTCCTGGTAGGCCTCGCGGACATCCGCGCGGTCGAAGCCCAGGAGCCAGTGGAAAGCGTGTGCAAGCTCGTGCAGGAGCATCGCGGGCTGGATCGATCTCCAGGCGGCGTAGTCGTCGCACGAGAGGACCTCGACGACGCCCGCGCGCTCGCAGTCGTAGCCATGATCGACAAGCCATGCACACGAGGGGTGGAAGCAGGCGCCGCGGTCGCCCACGCCCGGGCGATGTGCGGTCCTGCGGGTGATCACGATCGGCACGGTGCGGATCACGTCGAGCGCGGGCGGCGGTATCACCTGCGCGATCTTCCCGAGATCGCTTTTCACCAGTGACAGCACCGTTTCAAGCTCCGCCTCACGCAACGCCGGGTCCGTGCGAACACAGAAGCCCTGGATCTCGTGCGACTTGTACTCTGCCAGTGGAGGGGCGGGGCGATCCTTGATCGCCAGATCGGAAGGGATGGACACCGCGGGGGGCTCAGCATGCGGGGACCACGCGGGCCCCGGGATCGAAAGACCCGCGGCAAGGAAGAGAGTCAGCATGCGGTGGTGGGAATGGCTTGGAGTGCAAGGTCGGCCGTGATGCCCGCGGCCAGGAGATGGTGGCCCAGGCCCGCGATCATCGCCGCGTTATCGACGCAGTAGGGCATGGCGGGAAGCCGGAGGTCCAGCTCGCGCCGGGAGGCGAGCTGGGTGAGTTCTGCACGCAGCCGGGAGTTGGCGGAAACCCCGCCGCCGACGAGAAGCGTCGCGATCCGCGTCCTGCGGTTGAGGCCCTTGAGGCGACCCTCGGCGGCGAGGTCGAGTGCACGCTCGATCTTGAGGATCGCCGCACGCGAGGCAGCGCGCTGGAAAGACGCGGCGATGTCCGCGATGCGATGTTCATCAAGGGGCGGCGGCGGGGGTGGGGGAGACCGGTCTGAACGGGGGTTGGCCGGAGCGGGCACTCCCCTGGCGGCGTAGAGCACGGCGGTCTTGAGGCCGCTGAAGGAGAAGTCGAGCGAATCTCGGTCGAGGCGCGAGACGGGGAGCTCGACCGCGCGGTCGCTGGCGTTCTCCGAACGGGCGAGCCGGTCGAGATTGGGACCGCCCGGGAAGGGAATGCCCAGGATCGCCGCCGCCTTGTCGTAGGCCTCACCCATCGCGTCGTCGATCGTCGCCCCAAGCCGGACCAGCGTTGTCCAATCCCGCAGCAGGTACAGCGAGGTGTGCCCGCCGCTGACGACAAAGCCAAGGGCGGGGAAGGCGATCGGGGCCAGCGCGGCTTCTTCACGGGTCCGCAGCAGCCCGGCGTACAGGTGTGCGTGGACATGATCCACGGCGATGAGCGGCCTTGCGAGCGACCATGCCAGGGCCTTGGCGGCGGAGACGCCGACCAGGAGGGAACCGATCAGGCCCGGGCGATGTCCGACGGCGATGGCGTCGACGTGGGCGTATGTGCAGGAGGCCTGGGAGAGTGCACACTGGATGATCGCGGTGATCCGCTCCACGTGTGCACGGCTCGCAAGCTCGGGAACGACGCCCGCGAACTCCTCGTGCAGTTCGTTCTGCGACGCGACGATGCTTGAATGAACCACCACCCCATCTTCGACGATGGAGGCTGCGGTCTCATCGCAACTGGTTTCGATGCCGAGGAGGAGCATGGGGAGCGGTTTGGCGGATAGCAGAGGGCGGACAGCAGAGCGCAGAGGGCAGAGGGCAGACTGCGGACAGCAGGCGGCGAGCGGCCAGCAGCGAACGGCGAACGGCGAACGGCGAACGGCGAACGGCTTGAGATTCTACGCGACGGGGTGATGTGGCCGGCTGGGGATCCTCGGGGTGATGATGCACACGGGGTGGAATTGGAAAGAGAAGCCGGGGCCTTGCGGGGCCCCGGCCGGTGAAAGACGATGGGCGTGAGAACGATTACTTCACGGGGTCGGGCGCGGGGGTGACCGGCGGCGTGGACGCGGGTGCATCGACGGGCTTTTGATCTTCCTTCTCGACGCCGGCGTCCATGAGCCAGCGCTCGAGGTTTTCATCGGTCATCTTCAAGGTCGCGACGAGGTTGCCATCCTTGTCGAAGACCTTGAGTTCGCCGCCGTTGAGCTTGACTCCATCGGGGATGAGGTCCTGGCTTTTGGAGGTGCTTGCGCCCTCAGCCTGGGTTGCGAGGGCGGCGATCCGATTCTCCAGGCGTGTCAATTCGCGGACAACGCGGTCGCGCGTGATCTCGAGGCGCTGGATCTCGCTGACGGCGACGTTGGTGGCGGTGTTGCCCGCCTCGCCGACGGGCTTCCACTCGCCGGTGTCGACCTTGACCTGGACGGCCTTGAGTGCCGCGCCCAGCTGTGGATCCTTGAGGTACGACACGATCCAATCGGGGTCTGACCAGTTCTGATCGCTCCCGCCGCCGGGGGCAGCGCGGATGACTTCCTCCTCGCGTCGGACCCGGAGCAGGTCGAGGAGCTGCTTGTCGGTGATCGAGACGAAGAAGCCGTCGGTGGGATCGACGCCCCAGGTCGCCGAATCATCCTTGCGGGTGATGCTGCGGCCCGAGGGGAGGTAGTACCCCTGCTCGGTGAACTTGAGCTGCGCGCCGCGGGCCTGTTCGAGCGTTTCGACGACCTGGACGCTGCCCTTGCCGAAGGTGCGAGTGCCGATGGTGATGGCGCGGTCGTTCTCGACCAGCGCGCCCGCGAGGACCTCGCTCGCCGAGGCGGATGAACCGTTGATGAGGACCGCGATCGGGAAGTCGGGGTAGGTGCCGGGCTCCTGGGCGCGGGTGACCTTTTCGGCGACCGCACGTCCCTTGGTCGAGACGATGACGCCGGACTTGAGGAAGAAGTCGGCGATGCGTTCAGCCTCGGAAAGGACGCCGCCGGGGTTGCCGCGGAGATCAAGGATGAGGCCCTTGAGCTTGCCCTTGTCGGCCTCGACCGCGCGGAGGGCTTCGTCGATCTCGTCTGCACACTTGGGGGTGAACTGGGTGAGGCGGATGTAGGCGATGGCGCGGGCGGGGTCGATGGTGTACTGCCACCTGGTATTGTCGGCGGCGTCGCGGTGAACACCCTTGACCGAGCGGGTCTTGATCTGGTTGCGGACGATGTCGAGCGTGAAGGTCTCGCCCTTGCGTTCGATGGTGAGCTTGACGGGCGTGCCGGGCTCCCCGGTCAGCATCTGGACGCACTCGACGTCGGTCTTACCGAAGGTGGAGTGGCCGTCGATCTCCTTCACGCGGTCGCCGGGCATGAGGCCGGCGCGGATGGCGGGAGAATCCTCCAGCGGCGAGACGATGGTCAGCCACTGGTCCTGCATGATGATCTGGGCGCCGATGCCGACGTACTCGCCGAGCAGTTCCTTGCTGAACTCGTTCTTTTCGACGGGCGGGATGTACATCGTGTAGGGGTCGTTGAGGGCTTCGATCATCCCGTTGATCGCGGCCTGCTGGAGCGCCTTGTCGTCGATCGTGTCGACGTAGCGGTGCTTGAGGGTGGTGTGGACGTCGATGATGGGGTCGAGGAATTCGTACTCGCTGGGGTTTGAGCCCGGCGCGATGTTGAGTGCGCTCCCGACGCCCAGGCCCGCGACCAGCGCGAAGGCGCCGACGGCGGTCACCAGGAGTCCGTGGACGAGTGCACTTGCGTTGCGCGTATTTCTCACGACGGCAGTCTCCGGAGCGCCGGGGGACGTTCTTGTCCACCTTGCGAGGGTGGGCCTCAGTCGTACGCCGGCGCGATCCATTCGTTCCCCGGATGGAGTTTATGGGGGCTTCCACCCCAGCACCAGCGTGCGGCGGGGTACATGGTGGCCGGATTCGAGCGGGGGCTGCTATACTTTGTCAGGAGTTCGACCCATGGTGATTCTGTAAGACAACGCCGCCGAACGGACACGAAGGATCGATGGCGCCGGGTTTCCGAAGATCGGGAGCCGGTCGCGGTGCCGACGTGCCGGCGTTGCTCATGGCTCCCTCCATCCACAGATAACCGGTGTTCAGGACCGATCGGCCGTGGTGGTTGATGGGTTGGTCCTGTTGATGAACGATTGATGCTGCTGGGCCCGGGTGACGGGCCCGGCTTTCGGTGAGTAATGGGCCCGCGGGCCCGAATTTCCTTATGCCACAACCCAAAGAACGCACCTCGATTGAAGTTTCCTCCGAGCGGGCCATCCTGGCGGCGGTCCGGCTGCCCGAGTCGGTGTATGACAGGACAGACCCCTTCGGCGAACTGCGTGCACTGGCCGAGCAGGCGGGCGCGATCGTCGCGGGCGAGCTCACGCAGAACCTGGTCAAGCCGGTTTCATCGACCTTCATGGGGTCGGGGAAGGTGGCGGAGCTCAAGGCGCTGTGCGAGACGCTCAACGCCTCGACGATCATCTTTGACCATGACCTGTCGCCCAAGCAGATCGCCAACATCGAGAAGGAGACCGAGCGGAAGGTGATCGACCGGAGCGAACTGATCCTGGACATCTTCGCCTCGCGCGCGACGACCCGCGAAGCGCAGCTCCAGGTGGAGCTTGCGCAGGTGGAGTACACGCTGCCGCGTCTGCGCGCGATGTGGACGCACCTTGAGCGGATCGTGGGCGTGGGCGGGATCGGCGGGATCGGGACGCGCGGGCCGGGTGAACAGCAGCTCGAGATCGACCGCCGGCTTGCGCAGGGCAAGCGGCTCGACCTGGTGCGCGAGCTTGAGGTGATCCAGGCCCGCAAGCGGCGGGAGGTTCGTGCACGCAAGGCCGAGCACTTCACGGTGGGGCTGGTCGGGTACACCAACGCGGGGAAGAGCACGCTTTTCAACACCATGACCGCGGGGGGTGCGTACGCGGACAACCGGCTCTTTGCGACGCTGATGACCAGGACGCGGGAGTGGGAGCTTGGGGGCGGGCTGCGGGTGATGCTGTCGGACACCGTCGGGTTTGTGCGTGACCTGCCGCACAACCTGATCGCATCTTTCAAGGCGACGCTCGAAGAGGCGGTGCACGCGGATGTGCTGCTCATCGTGATCGACATCGCCGATCCGGCGATCGACCTGCACTTCAAGACGGTGATGGAGACGCTGGACGAACTGCTCGCCGAGGCCAAGCGTGATGCACAGGCCGAGGGAGAGAGCTTCCGTGCGCCCGAGCGGATCGTGCTCTTGAACAAGGCGGACCGGCTCAAGGACAACGCGGAACTGCTGGTATGGCAGCAGAAGATGCCCGGGGCGATCCCGATCTGTTCATTGCCGGCGGCCGAGGGGACGCCGCCCGAGCGGCTGCCGATGGGGCAGGCCGAGCTCATCGGCCGTATCCGGGACCTGGCCCAGGGACGGGTGGAGGAGCTGGAGATCACGATCCCGTTCCGACAGGCCAAGGCGATCCACCTGATCGAGACGCAGGGGAAGGTGCTGGACCGAACATATGAGGGTGACTCGGTGACATTCAGGGTCGAGATCGGGCGTCGACAGGTCGAGAGCCTGCGTGCGGGGGGCGCGCGGATACGCGTGGCGGGCGAGCGTGAGCCGGGGGGGGGCGTCTCATGGGGCCGCGAAGAGGAAACGGCATGAGCGGTGCAGGGGCACGATGGCCTGACGGAGTGCCGCCCCGCGAGTGCATCATTCGCCAGGGATCGCTGGAATCTGGGCCCGAGGCTGCAATGCGGGACGTTCCGCCGGATATCCGGTGGGGCACGCACTATCGCGCGGCTTGACCTCTCAACCGTCGAGCGTGCCTGCGAATGGGCTTGCGTGCAGGCATTCGTGTGGGTGCTCGCGCACCCGGGCAATACGGGAGAGTCGCCTCATGTTCAATCATCGTTACGGGATCGGCATCGTCGGACTCTGTGCGGGTCTTTTCGCAGCGAAAACACTGGTCGCGGGTCCGCTGGATCCACCCTCGGGCGCGATCGCACCGACGTACAAGACGCTCTCAGAGGTTGAACCGCGCATCCCGATCGGCCCGACGACCACGCCCGGTGCGGGGCAGGCCAAGTTTCGAATCGTCAACCCGGGTTCCTACTACCTGACGGGGAACATCCAGGGCAACGCGACCGAGATCGGCATCCTCGTCAGCACGAACAACGTGACGATCGACCTCAACGGGTATGCGCTGATCGGTTCTGCGGGCTCGGTCGATGCGATCAACATCGCGACATCCGACGGCGTGACAATCAAGAACGGCAGGATCCTGGGCTGGGGCGGGGCGGGCATCAACGCGTCGTCCTCGGCGGTCTTCTTTACCCACTACGAGGACATCCAGATCAACAACGTCGGAGGAATCGGCATGCGGGGGGGCGTGAGCGCGATCATCCGTCATTGCTCGCTGTCCTCGATCGGCTCCGTGGGGATCGTGGCTGCCTCGGAATCGAACATCACCGACTGCATAGTCCGGATCGCGGGCGAGCACGGCATTCAGGTCAGCGGGGGCTCCACGGTCGAGCGGTGCATTTCACGGAACAACTCGGGAGACGGCGTCTCGGTGCTCGGCGCGGTGACGGGGGTCAGCATCACCAACTGCAACATCGGCAGCAACGGCGGCGACGGCATCGAGGTCCACACGGGGAGCCTGGTCCGCGGCAACACGATCACGATTTCCGGCTCGGGCGCCGCGGATGGCGCGGGGGTGCACGTCCTTGGGAGCCAGAACCGGATCGAGGGCAACAACATTTCCCTGTCTGATCGGGGCGTCGACGTCAATCTGTCCGCCAACCTGATCATCGGCAACACCTGCGTCGGCAACGCGATCGACTTTGCCATCGCCACCGGCAACACCCTCGGCCCGATCATCAACGCGGCGACCAACGGCACGCTGATCGGCGGCTCGTCCGCCCCGGGAACCATCGGATCCGCGGATCCCTGGGCCAACATCTGCTATTGACCGTTCAGTTCCGCCATCAGGGCCGCCAGGTCCAGGGGCCGGGTGAACATCGCGAGATTTCCCGAGGCATCTCGCGGCCAGCGGTCCACGGGGCGATCGACGTATAGCTCGACCCCGTTCCGGTCGGGGTCACGCAGGTAGATCGCCTCGCTCACGCCGTGGTCCGCAGCGCCTTCCAGCGGCACTCCCGCGAGCGTCAGCCGCCGCAGCGCATCGGCCAGTTCCCGGCGCGTGGGATAGAGGATCGCCACGTGATACAAGCCCGTCGAGTTCGGCGGTGGGGGAGGGCCACCGAGGGATTCCCAGGTGTTGAGCCCGATGTGGTGGTACCCCCCGGCGGAGAGGAACGCCGCGGAGGATCCAATCCGCTGCATCAGCGTGAACCCGAGAATGCCCGAGTAGAACGCGATCGCGCGCCCGAGATCAGCGACCTTGAGGTGGACGTGGCCGATGCGGACGCCGGGCGCAACGGACCTGGGTTCGTGGGTTGGAGCGGGGTCCATGTCCCTCGTCCTTGCGTGCACACTCTCGCGGCACAGGCGTTCGTGCTTGCGGAAAAGCGAGCCGTGATCTGCGGCGAGCCTCTATGTGCAGATGCGAAGAGCTTTCCGCACTCTCCTGCACGACCGGGCGCTGCGCCCCGCGTCAACGTTCCTTCTGCCGGCGCTCCATCCGTGCCTTCACCTGGGTCTTGGGCGTCACGTGGAATTCGACCACGCACCGGCCCACGCGGTGCTCTCGGCCCTTCTTTCGCCCGGCGAACTGCTGGAGGATGTCCATGTCGAGCGTGACGTTGAATTCTCGCTTGCTCGAAAGCAGGTCCTGGATGTTCTCGCGGGGGGTGATGCGGTAGATCGCCGGGCCCAGGCAGGGGCGTAGGAAGCGGTACTCCAGGTGCCGGCAGACGACGGTGTAGTCGCCGCCGCAGAACCCAAAGACGTACATCCCCGCCGCGATCTCGCTGTTACCCAGCAGCGCCGCCCCGGCCATGGCGTTGTACCAGTTCTTGTTGAAGCGGGTGAAGGGGAGCACCGCCGAGAAGGTGTGCTCATCGACCCGCTTCATCTTGATCCCGCTCCGCGCTGCGTAGGGGAGCCAGATGATCGAGCAGACGCGGTGCCAGAAGTTGCTGCGGGTGGAGAGACGGCTGACGAAGGCGTCGAGCCTGTCCATGAGCGTCCGCCTGGGGGGACGGAGCGCGGCCGAGGCGTTCATCATCTCAAGGTCGTTCATCGACTCTGAATCCCCATCGCGCAACGGCTCTTCCGAGGGAACCTTGGAGGTGTCCGGCGTCGCCGAACCGTGCGGCTCGGGAGGGAAGGAGGGGGATGTGGAGGACGTCGTCGTCACGTCGGTCGTTCTTGGTTCAATCCTTCCAGGTGATGCACACCCGGGAGTCGCCGCGAGCCTCCGGGCATCATAGAGGGCCGGTGCACGGTGAACCGGCGGGATGAAAGAGCGGCTGGGCCGCCAATCTCAAGCCTGATCTTCCACGAGTTCGTACCACCCCCGGTCGTTGCGTTGTGCACGCCGGATCGGATTGGCGGGCTCGTGGTCGAGGACCAGGAGCCAGTCATTCTGCGCGGCTTCTTCGAGGAGCCAGTGGCGAGAGATCATGCTGGTGTAAGGCTCCACGTCGTATCCGAGGCTGTACGCAGCGCCGACGTGTGCGGCAGTCGGGAGAACATCCGGCACAAAGACCACCCGGCGGTCGCGGTCGTCGGTGAAGGTCACCGCCTGCTGGCCCCACGTATGTCCCGGCGTGAGGAAGACGCCGACTCCCGGCACTCCTTCCAGCGGGGTGGTCCGGTTGAAGGCCGGGACCTTGGGGAGTTCATCGCGGTCGGGGGTGTAGGCGATCGGGAAGGGCCGGGGTGAATCCGCGTAGACCATCTGCTCGGCGACCGGCTCGAGATGGTCACGGAAGTAGGTCCGCGTCATCACGCTGCGGTTGGCGATGGCGTCTTCCCATTCGCGCTTCTGGGTGTGCACACGGGCGTTGGGGAACGAACGCTTCACGGGCGGGCCGGCCTTGGGATCCGAAGGGGACCAGTCGGGCGTTTCGCCTGGTCGGACAAGCCTGGTCAGGCCCCCGGCATGGTCAAAGTGGAGGTGCGAGACCACGACAGCGTCGATGTCTTCCACGCGGCAGTCGGCTTCATGAAGTGCATCGAGGATGGACCGATCTTCCAGGGCGAAGATGTCCTTGCTCTTGGCGTCGAGCTTGTTGCCGGTCCCGGTCTCAATAAGCACATGCCTGGGTCCGCTTCCGGGGCCGTGGCGTTCGAGCAGGAGGCAGTTGTGCTGGACGGTGATCCGGCCGCGGTCATCGGTTTGGATGGATTTGGACCAGACGGAGCGCGGAATCAGCCCGAACATGGAGCCGCCGTCCAGCCGGAACGTACCTGCACGCAGGAGTTGCCACCGGTATCGAGGCCCGGCGGTATCAGAGGATTTCACGGGGGTGTTCATCGCGGTGTCCAGGGGAGGGTCTCCGAGATGCGGTGTGCGTGCACGGCGACCGGCGTTTGTAGTGACCGGTTCTTTGAAAGGCGAGCAACCAAAGAAGGTTATATAGTGAACTTAGAGGAACCCGGAGGGTTGGGGGATTTCCGGAGATTTCACTTGCCGGTTCCGGAAACGTCTGGTAGACCTTGTACATCTATGCGCAGGGGGAACGGACAACCCGCCTTCACGCTGCTCGAGCTTCTGCTCGTGATCGTGATCATTTCGATCCTGATGAGCCTGCTGCTGCCCGCGTTGATGCGTGCACGCCAGACGGCTCTTGGGATTCAGTGTGCGGGCCGGATGACCACGCTGATCCGCGGGACGCTGATGCACGCGACGGATCACCGCGACACGCTGCCGTTTCCCAACTGGCTGAGCGCGACGGTGGATGAGACGCAGGTGGGGTGGCTGTACCAGCCGCCGGTCTATGACTGGTCTCCCAAGGCGCGTCAATCGGGGTCGCTGTGGCAGTATGTGGGATCGCACGATGCGTATCGGTGCAATGCACACCATACGAGGCAGACGGGATCGGCCAACATCACGTCGTTCCTGATGAACGGCGCGGTGATCGCCTTCGGCGACAACCGGGTGAACCGTCCCTATCGGATCGACCAGTTCCTTCCGCAGGCGGCGATCTTCTGGGAAACGGAGGATATCGAGGTCGTTTCCGAGACCGGCGGCGCGGAGCGTTCCGACGGCGCGACGTGGCCGGGCGCGGCGATCGTCCCCCGTCACGGCAATTCGGTGAACATCGCGGTCATCGATGGAGCGGTCATCAACGTCTCGATGGACCGTTTCCAGGCCGAGCAGGTACGCAAGCCGGGCATGCTGTGGTGCGTGCCCAACATGCGCTGAACGGGCTGGAAGTCGATCGCATCACGCATGTGCGTGAACCCGGACTTCACACCCGCGGTGTGTGTCCCGGTGCACATGTCGGTACACCGTGAGACGGCCCTCGCCTTCTGTCGCGTTCAGCACATCCGTGGCGATGGTAGAGCGTACGTGTATCGCGTTGTGAAGGTTCATGCGTACGCAAGCCCTGTCAGGCACGTGTGCACCGCGGTATTGCAGCGGTGGCGATCATGAAGAATGCGGACGTATGTGAAGAAGTCCGCGGAATGGCCGCGCGAATGCGGTGGGGGATGGTCAAGTGCGTGGTATCTTGTTTTGTATCTGCGGTGGTCGAGAGGGTCGCCGCGACGGGGAGCAATTCATGAAGCGCAACGGGATGTTCGGAGTGATCGCGGGAGCAGGGCTGCTCGCGTTCGCCGTGCAGGCTGCAGATGCAGCGGTCGTCATCCACGACAACTTCGACGGCACGTTCAAGTGGACCACGGGAATGGACCTGCCCGGCGATGACTTCGGGGAGTTGCCGGGGGCGCTCCTGGACATCACCCGCCCGGCATCAGAGCAGACTGGTGAGCGGCGTCCGGGGACTATTGGACAGTGGTATCAACCCAATCAATCGGGTTCTACTCCCGCTCTTCGGATCCTCTACGGGGAAGATGGTGTGGAAACACCGTTGACGGATGATCCCGTACCGCTTTTCTGGAACAACGAGTGGATCGTGCCCAGAGTAACTCGTGAGTACTTGCCCGGAGAGTCCCTCTCCGCCCAAGCGAACTGGAAGCGTGCGAGTCCATATTTTTTCCACCTGCCTTTTAAAGACACCCTCTCGGAAGGAACCCCGGCGATCAGCGACTTGGCGTACGTTGCCCTGCGCGTGAAGATCGCCGACCGCTGGCACTACGGCTGGATTCTCTTCGCGGAATATGACATCGCCCTGCAGTGGGCATATGAGACGGAGCCGGATGTTCCGATCCAGGTTCCGGTTCCGGTGCCTTCAGCGGGTATTGTAATGATTGCTGGAGCGTGTTTCTTCACACCGCGTCGCCGCCGAGCTTGAGACTGCGTATTCCATCAAGGCGATAGCTGCGAGTGCGTTACCGCCGCGATGATCTCACACACCTCTCCGTGCTGCGTGCTCGTGCGGGAGTGGAGGGTTTGTCTATGAAAAAGTATGTGTTGGATGCCCTGACCAAGCCGTAAGGTCTCCTGTTCGCAAGCATGTGCATCGAAATCCAGCGCTCGCCCGCAGTGGCGGGCGTTGTTCATTGGGGCGTGATTGGGCAGGGTCCGACCGCTGGCGGCGTGCGGTGTACACTTGGGCACATCTCGCTGATGAAGTTCCATCGCCATGGAGGGCGACATGAGCCGTACCGCCTTGCTTGATGCATCCGTGACTGAACACGCCGTGACCGACACCAAGAAGACCACCAGCCGTTCCGCCCCGCGAGCCACCGCCGAGACGATGGCGACGCGCCAGCGCGATATCTCGGTTTCCGAGTTTTTCGCCAAGAACCGCCACCTGCTGGGGTTCGACAACCCGCGCAAGGCGCTCCTGACGACGGTGAAGGAGGCGGTGGACAACTCGCTCGATGCGTGCGAGGAGGCGGGGATCCTCCCCGAGATCGTCGTGGCGATCGAGGACCTGCAGCCCGACCGCCCCGCGAGCGCCAAGAGCTCGCGGTACCGCGTGACGATCGTGGACAACGGGCCGGGTATCGTGCGCAAGCAGGTGGAGAATATCTTCGGGCGACTCTTGTACGGATCGAAGTTTCATCGGCTCAAGATGTCGCGCGGGCAACAGGGGATCGGCATCTCCGCCGCGGGGATGTACGGGCTGATCACCACGGGTAAGCCGATGGTGATCCACACCAAGCCCTCCTCCAAGGCGCCGGCTCATCACATTGAGCTGGCGATGAACACCAAGACCAACCGCGCGGAGGTGACCGAGGACACCGAGACGGATGATTTTCCGCCGCGGCGCTTGATCGACCTTGCGCCCGGCACGAAGGAGCTCTACCGAGACGGGATTTTCCTCTCGGGTGAGTCGTACCCCACGGGCACGAGCGTGAGCATCGAGCTTGAGGGCCGGTACCAGAAGGGCCGCGGGTCGGTGGATGAGTTCCTGGAGCTGACGGCGATCGCCAACCCGCACGCGAAGATCGTGTTCGTGCCCCCCTCGCGCGTGAGTGCATCGGATGAGGAGGAGATGCTCACGGCCAAGCCCAGGAAGGGCGCATCAAAGGATGCACAGGGGGAGGGGGCGGAGGAACAGCCTGCACACGCCGCCGATCAGCCGACGGTGACGACCGAGACGGGCGGGGCGACGGTCTTCCCGCGCGGCGTGACGGACCTGCCTCCCGAGACGCAGGAGATCCAGCCGCACCCCAAGGGGATCGAGCTTGGCATCCTGCTCCAGATGGTGAAGGACTACGAGGTCGCGGAGAAGGGCGGGACCTTGTACAAGTTCCTGCAGGAGAAGTTCAGCAGGATCAGCCCGCAGACCGCGGCGATGTTCTGCGAGAAGATCGGGGTTTCGAGCAGGGCGAAGGTTTCGGATATCGAGCCGCCGCAGGTTGAGAAGCTCTTCAAGGAGTTCCAGGAGGCAAAGCTCCCCCCGCCCCCGACGGACTGCCTGGCCCCCATCGGCGTCCGCCAGCTTCTCGCGGGCATGCTCAAGGGTGTCCGCGCGGAGTTTTACGCGGCAAGCTCGCGCGAGGCGGAGGTGTACCGCGGCCGGCCCTTCCAGATCGAGGCCGCGATCGCGTACGGCGGCGAGCTGCCGGGGGATGAGACGTGCAGGGTGATCCGGTTTGCCAACCGCGTGCCGCTGCTTTTTCAGCAGTCGGCGTGCTCATCGTTCAAGGCGGTGACGGACACGAACTGGCGGAACTACGACCTGCAGCAGCCGCGTGCGAGCGCCCCGATCGGGCCCTTGGTGATCATGATCCACATGGCCAGCGTGTGGGTGCCCTTCACGAGCGAGAGCAAGGAGGCGATCGCCGATTACGATGAGATCCGCAAGGAGATGAAGCTCGCGCTGATGGAGTGCGGACGCAAGCTCGGGACCTACCTCAAGAAGCGTGCGAAGATGCGCCGCGAGAGCGAGCGTCGCGATGTCTTCCAGAAGTACATCGGGGAGATCGCCAAGGCGGCCAGCGCGATCACGGGCGCGGACGCCAAGAAGTTCTACGACGCACTCCTCGAACAGGCCAAGGCCAAGACGGCGATCGCCGATCTCCAGCTTGATGAGGATGGCAGGGCGGTGAAGGATGACCCGGCGGACCAGGACGGGGTGATCATCGTCGATGGCGCCGGGAACTCGGGGCCGGGCGCCGGGGGGAAGGCGGAAAGCCAGAACGCCAAGGCATCGAGGCAGCAGGGCATCAAGGTGAAGGATGGCGATGATGACGCCCCTCCGCTGGAGTTTTCCAAGGCGGAGTCCGCCGCGCTGAAGGTCGCGGCGATGCGGGATGATGAGGAGGATCGGCCCGCGCGCAAGGGCGGGCTCGACGGGGCACGGGCGAGCGCCAAATCGGCCGCCAAACCGGCCGCCCAACCTGCCGCTAAGAGTGCCGGCAAGCCGCCGGCGGCGGAAGCAAAGCCGGGTGCAAAGTCGGCCAAGTCGGCGCTGGCGGTCGAGGCGAAGGCCTCGACGAGTTCGGACAAGCAGGGCAAGCCGAAGATGCGGCTGGTGAACGGAAAGCTTGTGCGGGTGGATGAGCCGGGGCTGTTCTGAAGGCCACGGACTGCCGTTTTGCGTCTTCGTCAGGTGTGCACATGGCGGGCGAGGGCCTGCTCCATGGCCGCGTCTCCGGTGGGTTCATCACGGCGGCGAGATCGGATGATCGAGCATCGGCACAAGGAAGTGTGAGCACGCCTCCTACCCCGTACATCAGCGCGCCGGGACCGCGGGGTGGCGGGTGCGCGGGCACGCACTGCGATAGTGTTGGCGGTGAGGCCCGCTGAAAACAAGCCGCTGGACCGGCGGCTGAAAAGCACCTGAAATCGGGGCGTGAAGCCTTCTATTCAAGGCACAAGGTTTTCCTTGCGGTAGAACGCCATATCTGCCTGTCGGCGGTGTGCACGGCGAGGGTCCGCGGAAGGACCTGGAGCCTAAGATTTGAAAGTCCGCATCCTCCATGCGTCGCCGACGGCTGTCGTGGTGAACGAATCGTCGGCAGCGCCTGGGATGTGCGGCACACGACGAGGTCGCCATGCCCTTTTACACCAAGCTCGGCATCCTTCCCAAGAAGCGTCACGTCCAGTTCCGCCGCCCCGACGGCGCGCTGTACTCCGAAGAGCTTTTCGGCACCGAAGGCTTCAGCGGCCCGTCCAGCACCATGTACCACATCCACCCCCCGACCCAGGTCTACGGGTGGAAGCCGGTCTACTCGACCAAGGTTGAGTACGTGGAGCAGGAGATCATGC
>DATGXW010000281.1:0-2418 GCA_035298585.1 Phycisphaerales bacterium | reverse complement strand
GATGATGGGGGCCTTGAGGGTGGTGTCGGCGAGGCGCTGCTGCGCGGTGGCGACGGTGGAGGCCTGTGCACGTGCGGAGGCGAGGGCGGCGCGGGCGGTGAGGAGCTCGACCTTGGCCTGGTTGGTGGCGACTTCCCACTGGGTCCTGATGTCGGCAAAGTCCTGCTCGGCGATGAGCGGGGGCGTCTGTTCGCTGAGTCGCTTGGCGCGTTCGTAGCGGGCCTTGGCGTTGTCGGCCTCCGCGCGGGCCTTGGTGACGGCCGGGAGCGTCTCTGGATCAAAGTCGCCCTGGGGGAGTTCTTCGAGCCCGAGCTGGGCGAGGGCGGCCTGTGCGGCGGCCTGGCGTTCACGGACAGCGAGTTCGTAGTCGACGGGGTCGATCTGGGCGAGGGTGGCGCCCGAGTCGATGACGTCGCCAACGTCAACGGCGATCGAGAGGACGCGGCCGGGCTGCTTGGCCGAGATGAGGATGTCCTCATCGGCATAGAGGGTGCCCGAGACGTTGATGATCTCGGGGAGGTCGCGGCGATCAATGGGGGCGACCGAGACCTTGATGGGGGCTTGTGGGGCCGCGCTCTGGCCGGAGCCTTTGGGGCTTGAGCCTGGGACCTGACCGCAGGCGGCGATGAGGGTTGCGGTGGTAGAGAGGAAGAGGATCAGCAGAGGCCTGGACACCTGGAAGTTCCTTTTTGGGTGAATCCGCTCGGTCGATGTGCACCAAGAAGAGTGTGTTCCCGTAGACAATACTGACGGGTCGGTATTGAGTTCGTGTGCGGGGCGGAATGTGATGCACATGGAGCGGTTTGAAATGCGCGCGGGTTGAGATGCTTGAACGAGGATACGGAACTCCGATGCAGCGGCCGGATGATGCCAAGCGAAAGCAGATTGTGGAGGCGGCGGCGAAGCTGTTTGCGACGCGGCCGTTTCATGAAGTGAAGCTGGAGGAGGTGGCGGAATCCGCGAAGGTGGGGAAGGGCACACTTTACACCTATTTTCGCGGGAAGGATGAGCTTTTCCTGGCGTTGATCCGGGAGGGGTTCACGGAGCTGTTGGAGCGGACGCGGCGGGATACGGCGGCGGATCGGCCGGCGTGGGCGCGTCTGCGGACGGTGGTATCTGGATTGATTGAGTACGCGTCGACGTACCCGGATCTTTTCCGGGTGATGCGCCGGGGGGCGCTGACGGCGGACGATGCGGGGCTGCGGGAGACGCGGCGGATGCACTCGGAGTTGATCGAGGGGGTGGTGAGGGACGGGGTGGCGGCGGGTGAGATGGAGGATCCGCACCCGGAGTTGACAGCGCAGTTCGTGCTGTCGTTTGTGCGTGGAGCGTTGATGTATCCCCCGGAAGGAATGACGACGCAGATGCTGGAAGAGCACATCATGAGGATCTTTGAGCGCGGCATCGGCCGGGGGAGAGGGTGAGGATGCGCGCACGAATGCGGTTGATGGGGTATGGGTCTTGGGTGGCGTTGTGGGCGGCGTTGCTGGCGGGGGGATGCACGGTCGACCAGAAGTCGGAGGTGGGGGCGTATCGCGCGCTGCTGGACCTTGGTCCTGCGGAGGCGTTGGCGGAGGAGGCGGCGGGGGGAGCGTCGCGCCCGCTGTCGCTGCGGGGCGCGGTGTGGCGTGCGAACCAGGTGAACGAGACGCTCTCGATCGAGGGTGAGTCGTACGTGCGTGCGCTTGCGGATCGGAGGCGGTCGGTGGCGTCGCTCCTGCCGGAGGTGGACGGGTTTGGGGAGCTTGCCGTCCGGGAGAACTCGGGCGGGAGCGGTTCGAGCGAGACGGTCACGTTTGATGCGGGGTTGCGCGCGCGGTACACGCTTTTGTCGGGGATGACGGACGTGAACCTGGTGCGTGCGGCGACGCTGACGGCCGAGGAGCGGCTGTGGCTGCTTCTTGACCTGCGCGAAACGCTGCTGCTCGACACGGCGAGGGCGTATTACACGATCCTGCTCGCGGAGCGGCGGGTGCGGGTGCTGGAGTCGTCGCTCGCGGTGCAGGAGGAGCGTCTGCGTGACATCCGGGGTCGGCGTGAGGCGGGGTTTGCGCGGCCGCTTGATGTGGCGCAGATCGAGGCGCAGGCGTCGGAGACGAGGGTCGCGCTGCTCGATGCGAAGAACGATGAGCTGGTGGCGCGGGCAGCGCTTGGGCTGCTGACGGGGCTTGATGTTCGGAGCCGGGGCCTGAGCGACGGCTTTGAACCGCCGGCGGAACTGCCGACGGAGGAGGAGCTGCGGGAGAGGGCGGTCGAGCATCGGCAGGATGTGATCGCGGCGCGTGCGCGGGCGGCGTCAGCGCGGCGGAACGTGGATGCACAGATCGGGAGGTATTACCCGAGCATCACGGTGAACCTGGACTATTTCCTGTACCGCGAGACCACGCCCGATGACCGCGAGTGGTCGGGGCTGCTCTC
>DATGXW010000280.1:0-2644 GCA_035298585.1 Phycisphaerales bacterium | reverse complement strand
TGGAGCGGGTGGCGGCGTGGATGGGCGTTTCGGGGGCTGCGTGGGAGATTGTGCCGGGGAATCACGACCGGAAGCTGGAGCGCGTGGCGGAGCGGTGGGGGCTTGGCGTGCACGGCGATGTGCACGTGGAGGAAGGGATTGGTTTTGTGCACGACGGCGTGCGTGATGGGCGGCGCGCGGTGGGGCTGAGCGCGTCGTTTGTGTGGTCGGGGCATGTGCACCCGCTGGTGCGGATCCGGGGGAATGGGGATCGCCTGCGGCTGCCGTGCTTTTTCGTGACGGGCGTGGCGGGCGTGCTGCCGGCGTTCTCGTTCTTCACGGGGGGCGTGCTGGTGGATCATCTTGATCCGAGCGGGCGTGCGTACGCGATCGCGGATGAGTGCGTGATGGAGATCGGGTGCGGTGAGGAGCGGGTGGAGAAGCGAAGAGGTTGGCGGGGGAGGCGGTGTTGTTGAATGTTGGGCGGGGCGTGTGATGCCTGCTCCTGCGTCAAAGCACGCAGGAGCGGGGGACCCGGAACGAAAGGCAGCATGGCAACGAGGCACTGAGGCAGGGAGTCTGTGATGCCTGCCCCTGCGTCAGAGCACGCAGGAGCAGGGCACCCGGCAGAGAACCAAGACGCGGAATCAGCGCTGCGTGAATTTGGCTTCGAGCATGGCGCGGGCTTCGGGGAGGGCGAGGACCTTGGCGGAGAGTTCTGCGCCCTTGCGTGCTTGCGCGAGGTTGGCGGAGTCGTCGAGGGTGTTGAGGAGGTCCTTGGTGGCGCGGAGCGCGGCGGGGCCGCCGGTGGCGAGGCGGGTGGTGATTTCGGTGACGGCAGCGTCGAGGTCGCTCGCGGCGGGGACGATGTGCGAGACCATGCCGAAGTTGAATGCGTCCTGACCTGACATGAGGCCGCCGGAGAGCAGGATCTGGCGTGCTTTGCCGGGGCCGACTCTGCGGACGAGCCAGGGGGCGACGACGGCGGGGCAGACGCCCAGGTCGACTTCGGGGAAACCCATTTTGGAATCGGCGTGCGTGATGGCGAGATCGCACACGCAGGCCAGGCCGCAGCCGCCGCCGATGGCGGCGCCGTTGATTCGTCCGACGACGACCATGGGGAGCGTGCGGAGCTTGACGCAGAACTCGGCAAGGGAGTTGAGGAGGATGCCGGGGGCCTTCTCATCGCCCAGGACGGCCTTGAGATCCATGCCTGCACAGAAGGACTTGCCGGCGCCGGTGAAGATGAGGACTGAGATGTCGGTGCGTGCGGCGAGATCGTCTGCACATGCGTGGAGGGCGTGGAGAAGGTCGATCGAGAGTGCGTTGCGGGACTCGGGACGGTTGATCGTGAGGGTGGCGATGCGGCCGGAGGTTTCGAGTGTGGCGAGGGTCGTCATGGGAGGATCCGGGGAGAACGCAGGGATTGAGAGAGGACGGGGGAAGAGTGATCGGTGAAGAGGGGGAGAGGAGGGGCGGCAAGGCAACGAGGCAGGGAGTCTGTGATGCCTGCCCCGCTCAGAGCAGCGGAGCAGGGCACCCGGCTGGGCACTCGGATCGAAGGCAAGGAGCGATCAGGTTTTGAAGGCTTGGGCGGTGAGGGTTTGCTGTTCGGGGGAGTTGGCGATGGCGAGTGAGGCGTTGAGGGCGGTGCGAAGAGACGGGGTGTCGGCGGAACCGTCGAGCTCGTTGAGCCAGCGCTTGGTGTAGGCGAGTGCGTGGCGGGGTTTGTGTGCAAGTGATTCTGCGAGGGCGATGGCGCGGGGTTCGCAGTCGGCGGTGGTGGGGAGGGCTTCGGTGACAAGGCCGATGGTGTGTGCTTCAGCGCCGGAGATGAGGGCGGGGTCGAGCTGTCGGACGCGTGCGTCGCCGGGTGAGGCCTTGGTGCGGAGGTGGGGGGCCGAGACGGCGGGTGAGATGCCCAGGCGGACGACGGGGTAGCCGATTTTGGCGGTGGTGTTGGTGATGGAGAAGTCGGCGGCGGCGAGGAGTGCACACCCGCCGGCGATGGCGGCGCCGTGTGCACTGATGATGACGGGGGCGGGGTGGTCGCGGAGATCGCGGGTGACCGCGGCGAGGCCTTCGAGGAGCTGGGCAAGGACGGTGTGGTCATCACGGCAGGCGATCATGTCAAAGCCTGAGCAGAAGATGTCGCCGGCGCCGGAAAGGACGAGCGCGTGTGCACTCATGGTGTTTGCGATCATCTGCCGGAGTGATGCGAGCATCTTGACGGTGAGGGCGTTGCGCTTGTCGGGGCGGTCGAGACGGATGATGGCGATGGAGTTGTGGGGGGTGAGGGAGAGCATGAAAATGGGCAAAGGAGGCAAAGAGGGCAAATAAAGACAGCAGAGCAGCACAGCGGCACAGCGGCACAGCGGCACAGCGGCACAGCGGCACAGCGGGATTGTACATGGGGGGTGGATGGGAAGGGTGTTGATGCAGAGCAGCCGACCGAGAGCGGAGGTGATGCAGATGGGGGCGTGTGATGCCTGCCCCGTGCTCAGAGCAGCACGGAGCAGGGCACCCGGCACCCGACTTCCGGCAGCCGGTCATTTCCATCGATCATGAGAGATCGTCTGGTGACTCAAAGGCCAAGCGCGGGGGAAGTGGTGTCACGGCGCGCCGCAGTAGGCGCAGGCTGAAGATTCGGTGCGGCGGGCGCCGC
>DATGXW010000279.1:0-8238 GCA_035298585.1 Phycisphaerales bacterium | reverse complement strand
ATGGACGCTCACGCAGCGGCACACCCGGCACGGAAGAGAGAGCCGTGCCGGGTGTGCACGCCCGCCAGTCCTGTCACAGGGGTGAGAGGGAAAGAGAAGACTCGCCAGTCTCGTGGGTTCGTGCGGGGTCTCGTTTGGGGGTACTTCGTGGGGGGGTCGTTGGGGGTTTGGCGAGTGTGCGTGATCGGCGGGCTTGAGAGATCCCGCTGATGGGGGTACGAAGGTTCGGCCTTGCCTTCTCGTGGGGGCTGGCTGCCTTGAGCACGCAACGGAGGGAAGCCCACCCGCAAGGGTGGGCTTTTTCATTGGAAGCGGGACTTCGCCGCGGCCGATGTGTGGCCGGAAATTTGGCTCGAACTTTGGCCCGCGGGTTTGGGGTTGCACCTCAAGGTCCGGCCTGGCGAGCACATGAGCTACATCAGCGCTGCCGGGGTTGGCGCGGTTGTGCAGCGAATCAGGCTGGCGGGGTGGGTGACGATGATGTGCATCACGGCGTCGATCTCCTTGGCTGGCATTCAAGAGGCGGGCGAGGGAAAGTCTCGGGGTCGCGACCTCCGTACCATTGGCGGCGAGCCGCGCCAGTTGCAGTGCGGCCTCGCCGGAGAACCCCATGCGAGCGATCGTGACCGGCCAGATCGGGATGGAAAAGAAGCCTTACCTTGACGCGGTGGCGCAGTTCGCCGGGCAGCAGGGGGAGAACCTGAACATCTACCACGTCGGCGACATGATGTACCGCGAGGCGCTGGATGTTCGGCCGGGCAAGATCCTGGACCTGCCGATCTCCCGCCTCAACTCGCTCCGCCGCGCGGCATTCAAGGACATCATCGCCGAGTCAAAGGAGCAGAAGAACATCGCGGTCAACACGCACGCGACCTTCCGCTGGCGGCACGGCCTGTTCTCGGCCTTTGACTACGACCAGGTGCAGAAGCTCCAGCCCGACCTGTTCATCTGCCTGGTCGACAACATCGAGGTGGTGAGCGAGCGTCTGCACCGCGAGCACGAGATCGACGCCACGCTGAAGGACTGCATGGTCTGGCGGGAGGAGGAGATCCTGGCGACCGAGCTCCTGAGCAAGTCGATCCCGGGATCCAAGTTCTACATCATGGCGCGAGGCCGCCACCAGTCGACGACGCGGACCATGTTCCGGCTGATCTGCAGGCCCGACCTGCGGAAGGTGTACCCGAGCTTCCCGATGAGCCACGTCGTGGACATGCCCGACGTTCTGGCGGAGATCGACCGTTTCCGGGCGGAGCTGGCCAAGCACTTCATCACGTTTGATCCGGGCGACGTGGACGAGAAGCTGCTGCTCGAGCGGGCGATCAGCGCTGCACGCGAGGGCAAGGACATGCTCGAGGTCCAGCCGCACAGCTACGGCGGGAGCAAGGCTGCGGGCGCGACCCCGACCCGGGTCAAGGTGCGCGAGGTGCTGGACATCGCCGGCGACATCGACGGCCAGATCTACATGCGCGACTTCAAGCTCGTCGATCAATCAGACATGATCGTGAGCTACATCCCCGAACTGCCGGGGGGCATTCCGGGGCTTTCGTCGGGCGTCGAGCGGGAGCTGCACCACGCCTTCGAGCACACCAAGGAGGTGCACGTCGTGTGGAAGCCCAAGAAGAGCCCCTCGCCGTTCATCACAGAGACCGCCACCAAGATCTTCACGAGCGTGGACGAAGCGCTGGCGTACTTTGAGACCAACGGCTACTTCGGCGACAAGAACCTCTTCGGCCATTGATGGATCGTGGCGCGGCGGTTCTTTCCCCCGCACGCGGCGGTCTTTGCCAACGCCGCGGCCTGCATTGAAATGGCACCCACGAGCCACGCTCAATCCGGGCGGTGCATCCGTGCATTGCCCCTGATATCGACCCGACCCACCGCGCCGGCGATATGGTTGAGCGAGGATCGCTCCCAGAAAAGGGGTTCATCGGGAGTCCGGTCGAGCGCGAGCGTGACGGAGCGCTGGACATTCGCGCCCGGCCATGCGGCCATGAGCTCCCAGGGCATGTAGATGTAGGAAATCCCCGTCTGGTTTCGTCCGAGATGATCGGCGGAGCACCACAGGGGCTCGGGCGCCTCGACGGGAGTCGTCCCCGCGCTGGGCAGGTTGATCCGCAGCGTGTCGGCGAGCGCGTCGTAGGGCTGAACGATCCACGATGGGTAGAGGTTTGCCACCGATGTCGCCAGCGGCAGGAGCGCCTTGTTGTCGTTTCGGTAGAGCTCGACCGCGGCGTGCAGCGTGCGCAGGTGGGTGACGCAGCGGATCTGCCGACCCGAATCCCGAACGGCGTGGAGGGGTCCAAGGCTCAGCGCGATGAGCACCGCGATCACCGCGATGGTGATGAGAAGTTCGACGAGGGTGAATGCACACCGGGCCGGCGTCAAGCGTCACCGTCCAACTGGTTCATGAGCCGCTCTGCACATGCTCGAACACGGCCGCGCGGGTCCTTGCATGCATCGTACAGGACGGCGAGCAGGTCCGCCGCGAGGGCGGGTTCGATCGGTTCGGCGAGCCATGTCGCGCCAGCGCGGAGTGCAAAGATCGCGGCATCCTCACGGGCGTCATCGGGCTGGCGGCCCGGAAGGAGGATGGCCTTGATCTCCTCGACATCCTGGGGCAGGGGGCCGAGTTCGCCCACGCGTGCGAAATACTCTCGAACGCACACGGTCTGGCGGGGGATGATCGGATCGCTCAGCGTGCGCGGGCGGTTGGCGCCGCAGGTGGTGCAGCCGGATTCGGCAGCCGTCGTGACGGCGTTTTCGCGGTCCGGATGATGGGCGCGATCCACCTCGCGCCAGTGCCGACTGATCAGCCATCCACCGCCAAAGGCGGCAATGACGAGCAGCGCCGGGAGAATGCGAGCACCCCAGCGCCCCTCTCGTGCGGAGATCTCCATCGATACATCCCCCAATCAAGCCGCGCGGGAGTACGCACGCGCGGCCACGACGTCATTGCATCTCACGGTGCACACATGTGCACATCACGACCCGTGCGATCACATCGCGCGCAATCCGCGACCGGACGTGACGGTGACCTTGACGCGGGCTATGGATCGCTGATCCCCGATGCCGGCCTGAGCGCGGGACTCGGTGGCAACCTCCGAGTTTGCCGATCGCCCATATGCAGGGGCGATCAGCCCAACACGCCGGCATCCGCCAAGGTCCGTTCCGGCTCAATAGCCGCGATGTGCGAACTTCTCTGCTCGCTTGCGCACCCATTCGGCGGATTTGATCTCCGCCGCATACCGCCGCGTCATGTTGGCGATCAACGGTTCCTCATCGTTCTGAAGCTTGAGAATCATCTCCCGGACCTTGGGATTTGAATCCATGTACCCGTAGATCGCACCCGAGACCGCCGCCATGCGGAGGTGGTAGTCGTCTACGCGCATCAACTCGATGTAACGCGTGTGGATGCGCTCGGCGACCGCGGGGTCGACCGGGGCTCCATAGTGAAATCGGGCCTCCATGGCGTGCATCGGGGCGTTCGCCGACATGCGCGCCCATGCGTGCTCGTTTGAATCTTCAGGCGATCGCTTCATCGCCTTGAGCCCCCCGTCCATGATTGCAAACAGCTCATCGCACTCCTGCTGTGTCCAGCTCTCACGCTGCAGGATGTCGGCGTTGCATCGGTGGAGCATTTCCTTCTGCTCACGCGGGATCGCCCCCGGTTTGTCAACCGGGATCACGTTCGCCGCGATCTTGCCGAGTTCGAGCTTCCACGTCGGGCGCCCCAGGTCGCGCACGAACGGGTATGCCATCCACGCACATCCGATCAGTGTCACCGCGGACAGGGCGATGATGGCTTGAAACTTCCACCTCCCAGATCCATCGAGGGCGGTTGCCGGTCGCGGGCCTGGCTGGATCGTGTGCTCCAAAGCCGGTTCGTCGAGCGAATACGCACTTCGGGACACTTTCCAATGAGGTGAGTGTGATTGCGTGCCGCAGTCCGAGTTCATCGCGATGGCGGGCTCTGCCTCAAGTGTGCCTGTTGCAGTCTCCATGGAACACCTCCGGATCAGCCGTTCGCGTTCCAGTAGACGTTGCAGAACTCCTGGCAATTGGCGAGTTGATTCGGCGGGAGCAACCAAGTATCGACCGCGTTCTGGCAGCAGTTCATGCATGCTTCCCGGCTGGTCACCGGCGGCGTTGACCATGGTGCACACTTGCCGCGGCCGTACATCCAACCCGGGGAAGTCACAGGATGGGGATCAATCGTGGCAATCGCAAATCCGCTGATGCACGCCACCGCACAGGCCGCCAAGAGATGTGACTTCTTCATGTCAGGCTCCTTGTTCTTGATCCACATCCGTGGATGCAGCGCGGTCCCCCGTTCGGCCGATGCACGCGCCGCGCCTGCGTGCAGACCGTTGAAGCCTTGCAAGAAAATGCGGCATCGCGCCCTGTATCCAGCGCAGCGCCCCATGGTTGAATGGCATTGGTCTTGGCGATCATCATCGCGCGGCCACTGCGCGCCGCGCGACTCCTTGCGCACGTCCCGCTCGCGGCCGTCCCGCACGTTCTGTCTCTCTGAACTTGTTCGATCTGAGCCCGGCGCGTGTGCACACAGCCCGCGTCGATGACACCGGTGATGCACGTACATGAAAACCCGTGTGCGTCGAGGTTCACCCTTCTCGACCGCGGCATATGCACCAATTCAGCGATGCCATGCGGCATCGCGAACCAAGGCAGGTCGGCCCCACCCGAGACACCGTGTGCATCCAATCGTTCCGTGCACACCACACGCCCTCGCTGAATGGAATAGCGACCCCGGGCGTGGTGCTGGACCGATGTGCTGTGCACGCTCTCCCCCTCAGGTTCCACTCCGCCGGTCACCCGACCCGCGGAAGAGCACTCTCGAATGAGGAGATTACCGGATAGCATGGGCCCCCGCAAGTGAATCCATCCCGCACTCTCTTTATTTCGAAGAATTGACGGTAGAGACTTGATCCTGAGTTGCGTCATTACGAACGGGATGCACACCGAGCGACCTACATTGCCAAGTTGCCCCCCCTGCGCGGCATACGAGGTTGACAGTTATAAATGCCCTGCCAGCACCACATTAGCACCTGATCCCCCGGCCTCACCCTCGGGCTTTGCTTTTTAGCGTGTCCGAGGGCCGGCCGCTCCGCCTGCGATCATCTCCAGCATCCATCGTGCCGAACGATCCAGCCCGCGGTGCACGGGAGAAGACGAGAATCCAGCCCGCACCGCGGCGGCCTCCGTCATGCTTGCCCTGCACATGGCGACTTTGCAGGTTGCACGCACGCGCGGCCGGCTCCACCGGTGCGCACTTCTCCAAAGCTCGTATCCGACATTATATTGGAGCGCACATCGTCCACACCAGGATATGAGTTTTCATCATTCTAACCCCGCAAGCGATGCAGCAAATCATCCGCCGCCGCACGCCACTCCGCGGCATTCTTCGGCTCGGCCTCGGACCAGAGTTCCGCGAGCTCACTCTCGTTGCGAACTCGCTCCACAGCCCTCCTTGCAAGTTCCATGACGTCCGCCCGGTGGACGACCCCATCCTTGCGGGCAGGGTCGCGGATCCACGCGACCAGCGCCGCCATGGGACCATCATCATCCTCCACCTCGGCCGTCACAAGCTCGGGGTGTCCTTTGCCGCGGAGCGCCGCGATGATCTCCGCCGCGACAAGTGCATTGGCGGCGATGATCGCATCGCACGATCCCGCCCGCGCACTTGCCGCCCGCGTGATGCACTGCATCACCATCGGCAGCTTGCATCCATCCCCCTCGCCGTCGGGTGCGTCGGCGACGTCCATCACGTAGTCCAGCGCATCGTCGTTGTCGAACGGTCCCGTCCCCCATGCAGCCATGATCGTCTCCTTGCGGGTCGGAACCGAACGCACGCCCCCGCGCGTGTGCCACCATGCTCCCACGAGTATCTACCAAACATTCTCGCTGAAATCCTCACCAAACACAAGACGATCGACAAACACGAACGCCGTCGCGCAACTGTTGCCGATCTCCCCGAACGCAACGCCGCGGGTAGGTGTGAGCGCAGTCCCTTGTGCTCCAGTGGTTTACAACGGCGGTTCCAACGTCTGGGAACACACGGGGGAACCAATCCGTACAGGTTGGCGTCCTTTCGCGGGGTCGGAGTGTCGTCGTGCATTTTCTCGCACGACGGAGGCAAACGCACAGGGGAGAACGCTGCATGGTCGCTTCAAGGGTCCTCATCGTGGTCGGCGTGGCGATCGGCGCCGCCGCCTCGTGTGCACACGCTCAGTTCACGCCCACCAGTTGGACGCGCAGCAACGCGGGCTACGCGTATGCACGCGACTTCACGTTTGATGGTGGTGGAGGCGGGTACGACGAGGATCAGTTCGGCGAGAACGATCCCGCGTCGGGTGACTGGTCGACCTCCCCCACCGCGTCGGCCGCACACGGGTTCATCAGCAGTTCCGCATCGATCGTGCAGGAGTCCACGATCTCGGCGACGCGGCTGAGCACGTCTGGCACCATGAAACTCAGCCACAGCAAGCCGCCCAGCCTCTCGGCCGCGGCGTCGTATGGCCGAGTCCAGTTCATCGTGGCGTTCACGGTGGCGGCGGCGACCGAGGTGGCGATCGACTTCTCGTACGGCGCCAACATCGGCAGCACCGGCGCGATCAACAACTACCAGTGCCTCTTTGGACTTTCAAGCTCTACGGGGCTTGAAGCCTACGCGGGGGATGCGGCATTCCCTCCGCCCGACGCATCCTACTCCTACGCGGGACTGATCAAGCCCGGTACGTACGAGATCTCCCTCGACATCCTGGTCGATGAGATCGCCGAGGGCAACATGCGCAATCCCATGTCGTGGGAATACACCTGGGATCTGAACGTCAGCGTCGTGCCCGCGCCGACGTCCGTGATGATCGCGGGCGTTGCGATGATGCGCGCGGCCCGGCGCCGGCGCTGAACCGTCTCGACCCTGGTGAAAACTCGGATTCATCCCACGGGAACCCGTGCACATCCGCGTCATGACGCATATGTGCACGGGTTTATCCATGCCATACCTCGTGCACCGCGCAGCTTGTTTTTGAGCGGCGGATCGGGTGAGATCGGGGGATCGATTGCTGAGTCCGTGTGCATCCGTGTGCACACGGGCTCAGCACGCACGCTTTTCCGAGGGGATCGACGATGCACATCGTTCCAGCAACCGCGATGGTTCTTGCATGTTCAGCCTCCGCCGTGCACGGCCAGATCGTGCCGACCGCGTGGGCGCGAAATTCTGCGGGATACGTCTACGCCGATGACTACGGGTGGGGACCGGGGAGCGACTCGGACCAGTTCTCCGAGTCGACGAGTGCACTTGGGCTGTGGACAACGTCATCCACCGCGAGCTGCGCGTTCGGACTCATCACCAACAGCGCGATGATCGAGCAAGTCTCAACAATCAACGCGACGCAGCTCACGACGAGCGGCGTGCTGCACAATGTGCACAGCGCGATGGCCAGCTCAGGCGAGACCGACACCCGCGCATCGTACTTCTACGACGTGGTCTTCACGCTCGCAGGGCCGACACCCGCGACGATCGCCTTCAGCGCGACCGAGACGTTCAGCAACTGGGCGAGCACGGACTACGCCGAGTGCACGATGTGGTTCAGCGGGCCGGGAATCGACGAATACGCAGGCTTCTGGCCGGGCCCTGGTCTCTCGCCGACGTACAGCTTCAGCGGCGTGCTGCCACCGGGGAGCTACCGGATGGTGGTCTCTGCGATTCACCAGGCCGCGTCGGACAATGAACGCACTGCACTGGACTGGAAGTATGCGTGGAGCATGGAGATGAACGTGGTGCCGGGGCCGGGGGTGTGTGCGGTGGGGATGGTGGTCCTCGGCGGGTTCGCACGGAGGAGGCGATAGAGATCTCAAGGTACGCAATGCGGACATTTCGCTTTTTGCCTGATTTGAACGCAACTCGTGCATCAAAACACGGCAGACGTGGTAGATTCTGATGGTGCTGTCAAAACAGCTTCCCAAAGGGGGACTCGATGAAGCTTCAGTGGATCCTGCGTGCGGTTATCGGCTCTTTGCTCGTGATGTGACCTGCCCCCAATTCCTGTACCAGGTGCTATGAGAGTCTGGGGGTAAGTGCGCTTCTCCCCGATCCTGTGCCAATCGCAGGGTGAGCTTTTTTGCTTCATCCGGCCGGGCATTCCTGAGCTTTGAACGCAGCGAACTCCCTGGGGCTCAGGTTGCCCAGGGCGCTGTGGGGTCGTTCTTCATTGTAGT